>JAJYVM010000002.1 GCA_021792015.1 Bacillota bacterium
ATCCTAAACTAAGCCTGTCGCTTGAATGGGGTGGTCGCGCTACAGCGACCGCCCTTTTCGCTTGCACAATCTATACTTTATTGCCATAATGACCGTCATGACGGGTGTATTGCCTATTTTGAACGTGCGCGGCGACTCCAGGAAAGTGGCGCATGACAGCACGCGGATTGCCCGTGAACCTCGCATGGCCCGCGTCCGGCTTGTGCTCGTTCTTTCAGGAATGTGGCTGTTGTTCTTGTGGCTGGCAGACCTGGCTTCGCCGGAGGCCTCCGTGGCCGCCCGGCTCGTGCCGGCGGTGGGGGCCGCCGGCCTTGTCGTCGCCGTGTACGAGGTGTGCAGGCGGCACTGCCTTGCGCCCATGCGCCAGAGCGAGGCCCTTCTCCATCTGCTGGCGGATCTGACCGATTCACGCGAGCACGCGGTCTACGGGCACTCGTGGCGGGTCGGGGCGTACAGCCGCGCCCTGGCGGTCTCGCTCGGCCTGAGCGGGGAGGCGGCCGACCGGGTCGGCTATGCGGGGCTGCTGCACGACATCGGCAAGATGGGGGTGCCCGACGGGCTGCTCAACAAGGCCGGATCCCTCGACGCCGAGGAGCGGGCCCTGATGATGGGGCACGCCGCGGCCGGCGCGCGGATCGTGCTGCGCGCGGGATCCCTCCGCACCCTCGCCCCGATCATCCGCCACCACCACGAGTGGTGGGCCGGCGACGGTTACCCCGACGGGCTGTCCGGGGAGGCCATTCCCCTCGGTGCCCGCATCCTGGCCGTGGCCGACGCCTTCGATACCATGACGACCGACCGGCCGTACCGCGCGCGCCGGAGCCGGCAGGCGGCCCTCTCTGAGTTGCGCCGCTGCGCGGGACACCAGTTCGATCCTAGGGTCGTGGCATCCCTGGCCGAGCTCGTCGTCGCCGGTGACGAGGCCGCTGCCGAGGACGGCGGCGACCTGCCGACCCTCGTCGACCAGGCGCGGGCGGAGGGCTGAGGCCGGCCGGCCCCGCCCGGATCGGTGCCGCCTTGGCCCCCCTGCGGGGGCCCGGTGGTGCGGGCGGCGGGCGGCGCCTCTCGGCTCACCCCGCGACCCCCGGCGCCAGCGCGAAGCGTCAGCGTCCGCACCTGAATAGAACACGGCACCGGCGCCCTTGCAGCCGGCAGGTCGCCCGGCGCCCAGGAGCCAAAACCTCGCAGTGCTGGCAGGGTCCGCCCTGAGGCGCGGAGAAGCGTAACCCCATGAAGGTCACCACTGCCGTCTGGCTGGTCGTCGTTGCCCTGGTCGCCGCTGCCGTGGCGGTGTTCGCCGTGAGCAACGCCCAGCCGGTGCCGATCGACTTCGTCGGCTGGCGGCCGGCGCCTTCACTGGCCCTGCTGGTCATCGGCGCGTTCCTCTGCGGGGGCGTGGTCGTCGGCGGCATCTCCCTGCCCGGCCGCATCCGCCTGGGGCTGCGCGTGCGCGCGCTGGAGCGCCAGCTGGCGGCGACGACGGTCCCCGGCCACGCGGTCGCGGATGCGCCGCTGGGAGACCCGAAGGCTGCTGGGGTGATGGCCGGGCCCGAAAGGGAGCCCGGCGCCGGCACGGCTGCACCCGACCGCGGTCCGCGGCAGCTGCCGGCGTCCGCCGGCGGGCAGGCCGGACCGGACGCAGCCGCTCCGCTGCCACCCGCCGCCGGAACGCCGCCTCGGCGGCCGCGCCGGCCGTGATGCCCGACGTCACCTCGCTGCGCGGCGCGCGCTGGCTGCTTGCGGATGGTGGGGCGACCCCGGGGGAGGCCCCGGGCGCGGACCCCCTGCAGCAGCTCCTGGCGGCGCGGGGCTGGGACCGTGCCGCCCTGGATGCCCCTCCGCTCGGTGACCCGCTGCTGCTCCCGGACATGGCCGTGGCCGTCGCGCGGCTGCAGCGCGCCGCCGTGTCCCGCGAGCGTGTGCTGGTATCGGGCGACTACGATGCCGACGGCCTGGCGGCGACCGCCCTCACGGTCCGCGCCCTGCGCGAGATCGGCGTGGCTGCGGAACCGTTCGTGCCGCGCCGGCTCGAGCACGGGTACGGGCTGAGCGTCGAGGCCATCGCTGCCGCCGGGACGCCGCTCGTCGTGGCCGTCGACAACGGCACGACGGCCTGCGCGGAGGCGGCCTGGTGCGCCGCGCACGGGGTCGACCTGATCATCCTCGACCATCACCAGCCGGGGCCCGAGCGCCCGAACGCCCTCGCCGTGGTCAACCCGCAGCTCCCCGGCAGCCGCTATCCCTGCAGAGACCTGTGCGGCGCCGCCGTCGCCTGGCGGCTGGCGTGCGCGCTGGGGCGCGACCCGGCCGAGGATATCGACGTGGTCGCGATGGCGACGGTTGCCGATGTCGTGCCGCTCTTGGGGGAGAACCGGACCATCGTGCGCGACGGCCTGGAGCTGCTCAACAAGGGGGAGGGGCGGCGCGGCCTGCGCGCGCTGCTGCCCACCGGCACATGCACCGCGCGCGACCTGGCGTTCCGCGTCGCCCCGCGCCTGAACGCCCCGGGGCGGATGGGCGACGCAAGCCCGGCGCTGGATCTGCTGCTGGCCGACGGGGCCGCCACCGTGGCCGACGCCCTGGCCGCCATTGAGCTGGCCACGGTCGCCCGACGCCAAGCCGCCGACCAGGTCGCCACCGCCCTCGGCGCCGCTCCGGCGGACCCGTTCATCTTCAGCTGCGGCGAGGACTGGCACGTCGGCGTCCTCGGCCTGGTGGCGGCCCGCGCCTGCGAGGAGGCCGGCAAGCCGGTGTTCCTGCTCGGGCGGGCCGGTTCGGCCTGGCGGGGGTCGGTCCGCGCGCCGGCCGGCTGGGATGTCACATCCTGGCTGGCGGCCTGCGCCGACCAGCTGGCGCGCTTCGGCGGCCACGCCGGGGCCGCCGGCTTTGAGTGCCAGGATCCGGAGGCCCTCGCGCAGGCGCTGCGGCTGCACGCGCCAGCGATGGCCGCCGGACCGGCGCCCTGGCGGCTGGACGGCGTCCTGGGTCCGGATGACCTGACGCTGGAGACGGCGGACGCCCTGGCGGCGCTGGAGCCCCACGGCGAGGGCAACCCGCCCCCGCGGTTTCTGCTGCCGGGCGCCGCCGCCCGCCGCGTTCGCACGGTCGGCCAGGGCGGGCGCCACCTCAAACTGACCCTGAACGGGCTCGACGCCATCGCCTTCGATCTCGGCTTCGCTGCGCCCGGCATGGCGGAGGGCTCGCACTGGGACGCCTGCCTGCGGCCGCGCGTCGACACGTACGCCGGACGGGTGAGGCTGCAGCTCGATGTCGAGGACCTGCGCCCCGCCGACGGCTCCTGGCAGGCCTTCCTGGCGGCCTACCCCGACCGCGCCCCGCTTGTCGACGCCTACCGCGGACTCCGCGCCATGGCCGCGCGCGGCCCGCTGCCGCCGCTGCCCGCCCTGCCCGTGGCCCTCAGCGCCCATGCCAGCCTGCCGCTGCCCACGGCCCGGGCCGCCGCCGCGATCTTCGCCGAGCTGGGCCTGCTTGCCGGGCCCGAGCTGGTCGCCAAGCCCGTGGAGCTGGCGGCGAGCCCCAGCTACCGCCTCGCCGCGCAGGTCCGGGAGCGCTGCCGTGCTATAATTCGTTAGATTAGGGCGAACTCCGGAGGTGCCGCGCAATGGGTGCGCGCATCGTCAAGACGGAGCCGGTTGCCTCGCTCTCGGCCCTGCTCGACCGCACGAGCGGCCTGGCTGACGCCGATCGAGCCCTGATCAGCCGTGCCCATGAGTTCGCCGCCCAAGCCCACGCCGGGCAGAGCCGGGTCTCCGGCGAGCCCTTCATCGGGCATCCCCTGGCCGTGGCCGGCATCGTCGCCGACCTTGGCCTCGACGGCGTCAGCATCGCGGCCGCCCTGCTCCACGATGTGGTCGAGGACACCCAGGCCAGCCTGGAGGCCATCCGCGCCGAGTTTGGCGACGAGGTGGCCATGCTGGTCGATGGCCTGACCAAGCTGGCCCGCCTGCCTGTGGGCGGCCTTGCCGAGCAGCAGGCGGAAAACCTCCGCAAGATGCTGATCGCCATGGCCCACGACATCCGTGTGATCCTGATCAAGCTGGCCGACCGGCTGCACAACATGCGCACCCTGGAGCCGCTCTCGCCCGGGCAGCGCCAGGCCATGGCCCGTGAAACGCTGGAGATCTACGCCCCCATCGCCCACCGGCTGGGGATCTTCCGCCTCAAGTGGGAGCTCGAGGACCTCTCGCTGCGCTTTCTGCAGCCGGAGGTCTATGCGGAGCTGGCGCGGCGCATCCCCCACAAGCGGCAGGAGCGGGAGGAGTACGCCCGCGAGCTGATGGCGGAGCTGCGGGAGCGGCTGAGGGCCGCCGCGATCACGGCCGACGTGTCGGGCCGGGCCAAGCACTTCTACAGCATCTACCAGAAGATGTATGAAGAGCACCACGACCTGTCGCAGATCTACGACCTGATGGCCGTGCGCGTCATCGTCGACTCCGTGCGCGACTGCTACAACGTCCTGGGCATCGTGCACGCGACGTGGAAACCCATGCCGGGCCGGTTCAAGGACTACATCGCCATGCCGAAGTCGAACATGTACCAGTCGCTGCACACGACGGTCATCGGCCCGCGCGGGGAGCCGTTTGAGATCCAGATCCGCACCTGGGCCATGCACCGCACGGCGGAGTACGGCATCGCCGCCCACTGGAAGTACAAAGAGGGCGCGACGGACGAGGACTTCGACCGGCGCCTGGGCTGGCTGCGCGATGCCCTGGACTGGCAGCGCGACCTCAAGGACCCGCGCGAGTTCATGGAGTCGCTGAAGCTCGACATCTTCTCCGACGAGGTCTTCGTGTTCACGCCCAAGGGCGAGGTGATCCAGCTGCCCGCCGGCAGCACGCCGCTGGACTTCGCCTACCGCATCCATACCGAGATCGGCCACCACTGCGTCGGGGCGAAGATCAACGGCCGGATCGTCACCTTGAGCCGGCCCCTGGAGAACGGCGACATCGTCGAGGTGCTGACGCACAAGCAGGCCGGCCCGTCGGCCGACTGGCTGGCGATCGTGCGTACCTCGACGGCCAAGAACAGGATCCGCCAGTGGTTCAAGCGCGAGCAGCGCGAGGAGGCCGTGGTCCGCGGCCGCGAGGCCCTGCAGCGCGAGTGCCGGCGCCTGTCGATGGACCCGGCCCAGCTGCTGCGGCCGGAGTGGCTCGAGGAGGCCATGCGCCGCTTCTCGTACCAGAGCGTGGACGATCTGCTGGCCGCCGTGGGCTTTGGCAGCACGAGCGCCGCCCAGGTCGTGGGGCGTCTGCGCGACCAGTGGCGCAAGGCGGAGGAGCAGCGCGCCATCGCCGAGGCGGCGGCGCAGTCGCTGCTCGACATGCCGGCCACCGGGCGCAAGGGCCACACGCCGCGGAGCAGCGACGGGGTGCGCGTGCGCGGCATCGACAACGTGCTGGTCCGCTTCGGCCGCTGCTGCAACCCGGTCCCCGGCGACCCGATCGTGGGGTACGTGACCCGGGGGCGCGGCGTGTCCATCCACCACCCGTCCTGCCCCAACCTCCTCAGCCACCGCGGCGAGGAGGGTCGCCTGATCGAGGTGGCCTGGGAGCAGGTCGACGCGGCCTACTACCCCGTGGAGGTCGAGATCCACGGGCTGGACCGTCCCGGGCTGCTGTCCGACGTCACGCAGATCCTGGCGGAGAGCCGCACGAACATTTTGGAGGCGAGCGCCCGCGGTCGCGGGCGCTCTGATCGGGCCGTCATCGGCTTCGTCCTGGAGATCAAGAACCTGGATCACCTCGAGCATCTCCGCAAGAAGATCCTCAAGGTGCGCGACGTCTACCGGGTCGACCGGGTCCTGCGCGCGCACGCGCAATAGCCGTGCGCGCGGTCATCCAGCGTTGCGCATCCGCCCGGGTGCTGGTGGGGGGCGAGCAGGTCGCCGCCATCGGGCGCGGGCTGGTGGCCTTCGTGGCGGCGGGGCAGGCGGACGGCCCCGGCGATGTGCGGTACACGGCGGCCAAGATCGCGGGGCTGCGGGTCTTCGAGGGAGACGACGGGCGCATGGCCCTCGGGCCGCGGGAGGCCGGCGCGGCCATCCTGCTCGTGCCCCAGTTCACCCTGTACGGCGACGTGCGGCGCGGGCTGCGCCCGGACTTCACGGCGGCGGCCCCGCCGGAGGCCGGCCGGGCGCGCCTGGGGGAGGTGGCGGCGGCCCTGCGCGCGGCGGGGCTGGAGGTGGGGGAGGGCCGCTTCGGGGCGCACATGCGCGTCGAGGTGGACGGGGACGGCCCCGTGACCATCCTGGTGGACAGCGGCAGGGGCTTTTGATGACTTCTTCTTCACTGGAGCGGCTTGCAGCCGCGGACGGGCGGATGCTAATCTGAATCCTGGTTTCGCGAGGCGCCGCGCAGCGGCGCCCTCAGTGCAAAATGGGGCCATGGCCCGTTTGGGCTAGCCCCCGGGGAGCACGGGAGGGGTATCGAGATGCGAGAGGGAACCAGGGTCCGTCGTTCGTGGATGGGACGGGGGTTGGTGCTTGCCGTGGCCGTGCCGCTCATGGCCGCCATGCTGGCCGCCTGCGGCAACCCGAGCGGGTCGACGGGCAGCGCCCCCGGCACCACGAGCAGCAGCGGGAGCAGCAGCAGCTCGAGCAGCAGCGGCAGCAGCGCCTCGAGCAGCGCGAGCAGCGGCTCCACCACGTCCGGCGGCACGTACACGGTCGACAAGTGCAGCACGTCCCTGGGCTCCATCCTCTGCAACAGCCAGGGCAGGACGCTTTACATGTACACCGCGGACACGCCCAACCACTCCGGGTGCACCTGGGCCGGCTGCTCGGCGCTCTGGCCGTACCTGACGGCGAGTGGCACCCCGACGCTGCAGCCCGGCATCCCGGGCAAGCTCGGCACCATCACCACGGCCGGCACGACGCAGGTCACCTACAACGGCATGCCGCTTTACACCTATGCGGTGGATACGAAGGCGGGTGAGGTGCTGGGCCAGAAGGTCAAGGACCCGCACGGCATCTGGTACGTGATCAGCAGCACGGGTTCGGTCATCAAGTAAGACCACCCGCGGGCCGGTGGCGCCCGGGCGCCGGAGTCCCTCCGGCGCCCGTCCCAGGGCGCCTGCAGCCCCCCGACCGGCACCGGCGCGGCGACGCCGCAACGAGGGGTTGGGTGGGTGCGCGGCGGACGAGGGCCAGGCTGAGCGGGATGCCTGGGTCGTCCAGCCCCTGGCCACGTTCGCGGACGCCGCGCGCGATCAGCCCGGTCCGACAGGGCGAGGCCCTCGGGGCGCCGGCCCGGTTTCACGGCCGCATCACGCCCTCACCTTTACAGAGAACTCTCCCGGTGGCCTCGACCTATCCCGCATGGCCGACGGCGACCTCAGGCGCACCACAGCGAGCGTCTTCCCGCACCCGTCCCAGGCCGGCCGGCGCAGGGATTCGGTGGGGTTCCGCGCGGCGAGACCCTCGAAGGGCCCAGCGGGTCGTGGCGGTGGTGGGCCACCAGCACGGCCGGCCAGTTGGCGAAGGTATCTGAGAGACCGTGCGCGGTCAGGCGGCGGTGAGCCGGCGGTCAGTCCGTGGAAGGGGCCCCGGCGGCCCACGGACGTGGCGGACCCCTTCACGGGCGGCCTCCGGCGCCCGTGTCCGCGGCGCGCCGGCGCAGGAAGCCGAGGGGGCCATGCGCGGCCAAACCGTGGAAGCGGTCCAGGGGGTCGTGGCCGTGGTGGGCCACCTTCGCCACGTGCACCCGGCCCGACTCGACGACGGCCAGCGCGGCCAGCGCGGCGCCGAGGGCCGGTCCCAGCAGGTAGATCCAGAGCACGCCCGCGCGGCTCGCCACCAGGGCCGGGCCCAGCGACCGGGCCGGGTTCATCGACGTGCCGCTCCAGGGGGCCTCGAAAGCCACCAACAGGGCCACCAGGGGCGGGATGGCGGCCGGCGTGAAGCGGCGCAGGGCCGGCCGCCCGGAGAAGAAGAGAATGAGGCCGACCAGGGCGAATGTCACGCCCACCTCGCCCACGAGGGCGAGCAGCGTGCCCCCGGTGGGCAGCGTGGCGCCGAAGTGCACCGCCGCCCCGGCGGCGCCCCACACGGGCTGCAGGGCCAGGGCGCCGGCCACGGCGCCGACGCACTGCGCGACCGTGTAGAGTGCGGCGTCCCCGGCGGTGAGGCTGCCAGCCAGCCAGAAGGCCCAGGACAGCACCGGGTCGAGGTGCGCGCCCGATATGCGGCCGACGGGGGAGATGGCCAGCAGGGCGCCGACCCCGCCGAAGAGCAGTCCGGTCAGCAGGCGCAGCGTCCACGGGTTGCGCAGCAGGCCCGCAGCCGGTGAGGCGGGCGCAAAGTCGAAGATCACGGCGCTGAGGCCGGCGAACACCAGCAGGGCGGTCCCCACGGCCTCCGCCGCGTAGGCCGGAACGTTGGGTCGCCACGGCCGCTCTACGCCGACACCTCCAACCGCAGGAGGTAGCGGGGGTCGAAGCGGCCGCCGGCATGGCGCCGGCAGCAGTCGCCGCACGCGTACCCGGAGACGTGCCTGCGATAGAGGTAGCGCCTGCCGCACGCCGGACAGCGGTAGGCGTACGTGCGGCGGGGCAGCAGGGGCGCGGCCGGCGCCCGCCGCGGCGCGCCGGTCCGGCGCAGCAGGGTCTGGAAGACGTCCGCGTTCTCGCGATGCGGAATGCCCGAGCGGTGCAGCCACCAGTGGCACAGCTCATGCAGCAGGATACCCTCGGTGACGGTGGTACCGTACTTTTCATGATAGGGGCGTGAGATGCGGATCATGGCCTCGGCGGGCCGGAACTCGCCGGCGCGGTAGCGGAGCCGGTCCGCCCAGATCGCGCACCCGTCGAAGGGTACGTGAAACCAGCGCAGACTAAGACGGTCGGCCATGGCGTGCAGTCCCGGATCATCCGGCAGAGTGGGCATGGTCCAGCATTCGCGCCGCCTTGCCCCGCTGCCTGCCACGGGAGTGAGATGGATGCCGCACAAGTTCGGTCACAACTGGTCCGGGCTGCTCCGGCCGGAGCGGGCGCAGGCCCAGCCGCCGGACGCGATTCTGGCCCTGGTCGCGCCGCAACCCGGCGAGACCGTCCTCGACCTCGGCAGCGGCCCCGGCTACGTCTCCCTGCCGCTCGCCGAGCGCGTGGGCGCCACGGGCCGGGTCATCGCCGCCGACATCGCGGAGGAGCCGCTTGCCCTGCTGCGGACGGCGGCCGCCGCCATGCCGCAGGTCAGAACCGTGCTGGTGGAGGAGTCGCGGCTGCCGCTGCCCGACGCCAGCGTGGACGCCGCGCTGCTGGTCAACGTGCTGCACGAGCTGGCCGACCCGGTGGGCTCGCTCGGCGAGCTGCGCCGCGTGCTGCGGGCGGGGGGGCGCCTGGGGATCGTCGACTGGGACCCGGCGTCACCGGGGAGAGGCCCCCGGATCGAGGAGCGGGTGCCGCCCGAGCGGGCTGGGCAGTGGCTGCGGGCGGCGGGCTTTGTGCCCGAGCCGGCGGCGGCCCTGGGCGCGGCATTCTACGCCGTGCGCGCGACCGTGGGCTGAGGCCCCGCCGCGCCCGGCCCTCGGGTACCCTTGGCGCTGCGCTGGGGCAACGATCGCCGCTGGCGCGCCTGTCCTGGGAGGCAGCTCGGCGCCTTGACACGCGCGCGCGGGCCCGTGTAGACTCAGTCGCAACACGATGAGGGGGACTTGGGCGGAGGCCCTTCCGCTTCAAGCGAGCCGGGCTGGTGCAAGCCGGCGCGGAAGCCCGCCCCGACACCCCTGAGCGCCGCGACGACAAAGCGCGGCCGGCCCCGGCGACGTTACCGCCGGCCCAAGGCCCGAGCCGCCAGCCCGACTGGCTGCGGCGCGGGCGAACGAGGGTGGCACCGCGAGCATCGGCCTCGCCCCTTTCTCCATGGGGGCGGGGCCCTTTTGATTGCCCACGGGAGGCTGAGCGCCGTGGAATTAGCGCGGCCCCGCGGTACCGAGGACGTCTTTCCCGAAGCGGCGGCCCGCTGGCGGGCGCTGGAGGCCGTCTGCCGCGGCCTGGCCCGCCGCTACGGCTACGGGGAGCTGCGCACGCCGACCTTCGAGCACAGCGAGGTCTTCCATCGCTATCTCGGCGATGCCACCGACGTCGTGCAGAAGGAGACGTACGACTTCAAGGACCGCGGCGAGCGCGAGCTGACGCTGCGGCCCGAGGGGACGGCGGGCGCGGTGCGTGCCTTCCTGCAGGCCGGCCTCCAGGGCGGCGCGCTGCCCTGCAAGCTCTACTACGTCACGCTCTCGGCGTTCCGCTACGAGCGGCCGCAGGCCGGGCGCCTGCGCGAGCACCACCAGTTCGGCTGCGAGGCCTTCGGCAGCGCCGATCCCACGACCGACGCGGAGCTGATCGCCCTTGTCGCGGACCTTCTGCGCGAGCTCGGCGTCCGCGGCTTTGCCGTGCGCCTGAACTCCATCGGGGATGCGGCCTGCCGGCCCGCCTACCTGGAGGCGCTGCGCGACTACTACCGCCCGCTGCTGCCGGACCTCTGCCACGACTGCCAGGTCCGGTTCGATCGCAACCCGCTGCGGCTGCTGGACTGCAAGAAGGACCGCGAGGCGGTGGCCGGCGCGCCGCAGCCCACGGACCACCTCTGCGCCGACTGCGCCGCGCACTTCGCGGCCCTGCGCGGCTATCTCGACGAGATCGGGATCGCCTACACCGTCGACCACACCCTGGTGCGCGGCTTCGACTACTACACGCGCACGGTGTTCGAGTTCGTGAGCGGCGAGCTGGGGGCGCAGAACAGCATTCTGGGCGGCGGACGCTACGACGGCTTGGTCGAGTCCATGGGCGGCCCGCCCGTGCCGGCGGCAGGGTTCGCGGTGGGCATGGAGCGGCTGCTCACCGTGGCCTCGACGCTCGCTGCCCCCGATCCGGCACTGGACGTCTACGTGGCCTCGGACGACCGGCGCGACGCGCTCGTGGCCTGCCAGGCGCTCCGCAGGGCCGGCCTGGCGACCGACATGGACCCGCTGGGCCGGAGTCTGCGCGCGCAAATGCGCGCGGCCGATCGTTCCGGGGCGAGCGTGGCGGTGATCCGCGACGCGCCGGAGCGCGCCCGCGGCATCGCCCTGATCCGGCCGCTGCGCAGCCCCGACGCCGCCCAGCGCGAGGCGGAGTGGACGGCCCTGCTGGCCGACCCGCGCGGGCAGCTGGGGATGGAGGGGCGGCCATGAGCCCGGAGGCGACCGCCGCCGCACACGCGCGGCGACCGGTTCCGCAGAGGAGGTTGGGCCCGGCATGAAGATTCATCGCGACACCGCATGCGGCGAGCTGACGGCCGCCGACGCCGGCCGCGAGGTGGCCCTCGGCGGCTGGGTGGAGTCGGCCCGCGACCACGGCGGGCTGCTGTTCGTCGACCTGCGCGACCGCACGGGGGTCGTGCAGGTCGTGTTTGACCCCGGCAAGGACCAGGAGCTGTTCCGCACCGCCGAGGGCTGGCGGTCGGAGAGCGCCGTCGGCGTGCGCGGCACGGTGCGCCGCCGCCTGCCGGGCAACGAGAACCCGCGCCTGCGGACCGGCGAGGTGGAGGTCGTGCCGTCCGAGATCGAGACCTACTCGGTGGCGCGCCCGCTGCCGTTCGACGTCGCGCACGCCGACGCGGTGGACGAGGCCCTGCGCCTGCGCTACCGCTACCTCGACCTGCGGCGGAGCCGCATGCTGGAAAACCTCCGCCTGCGCCACCGGCTCTTCCACGCCATCCGCCAGTTCTACACGGCGGAGGGCTTCGTCGAGGTGGAGACGCCGTTTCTCACCAAGAGCACGCCGGAGGGCTCGCGCGAGTACCTGGTGCCGAACCGGCAGGAGCCGGGCACGTTCTTCGCCCTGGCCCAGTCGCCCCAGATCTACAAGCAGTTGCTGATGATCGGTGGCCTGGAGCGTTACTTCCAGATCGCGCGCTGCTTCCGCGACGAGGACATGCGGGCGGACCGCCAGCCGGAGTTCACGCAGCTGGACGTCGAGATGTCCTTCGTCGAGGAGGAGGACGTCGTGGCCTCGACCGAGCGCATGCTGGTCGAGACCGTCCGCGACGCGGCGGGCATCGAGCTGCCGCACCCGTTCCCCCGCATCACGCATGCGGCGGCGATGCTCAAGTACGGCTCCGACAAGCCCGACCTGCGCCTGCCGCTGGAGATCGTGGATCTCAGCGCCGCGTTCGGCAAGACGGGGTTTGAGGCCTTCGCCCGCACCCTGGCGGCGGGCGGCGTCGTCCGCGGCCTGCGCGTGCCGGGCGGGGGCGCCCTCAGCCGGCGCGAGCTGGACGGGCTGGCGGAGGAGGCGCGGCGGCGCGGCGCCCAGGGCATGGCCTGGCTGGTGGCGGAGGCGCCCGGCTCCTTCCGCTCGCCGATCGCGAAGTTCCTCAGCGAGGCCGAGCTTGAGGCGCTGGCGCGCGAGACCGGCGTTGAGGCAGGCGACCTCATCCTGCTGCTGGCCGACCAGCCGGCCGTCGCGGCGGCCGTGCTGGGCTGGGCGCGCCTCTGGGCCGGCGAGCGCTTCCATCTCGCCGACGGCGCGCCGTGGCACCCCTGCTGGATCACCGACTGGCCCATGTTCGAGTGGGACGAGGAGGAGGGCCGCTGGTACGCGACCCAGCACCCGTTCACCATGCCGCGGGAGGAGGACCTGCCGCTCCTCGAGCGCGAGCCCGCCCGGGTGCGCGCCATGAAGTACGACCTCGTGCTGAACGGGTACGAGATCGGCGGGGGCAGCATCCGCATCGCCAGCAGCGAGGTGCAGAACCGCGTCCTCAAGGCCATGGGCGTCGAGGGGGTCGAGCGGTTCGGCTTCTTCATCGAGGCCCTGCAGTACGGCACCCCGCCGCACGGCGGGATCGCCCTCGGCCTCGACCGCATCGTCATGCTGCTGGCCGGCGCCAGCTCCATCCGCGACATCATCGCCTTTCCGAAGGCGGCACGCGCCGCGGATCTGATGACGGGCGCGCCGGCGGCCGTCACGCCGGCGCAGATGCGCGAGCTGCACCTGCGGGTGACCTGAGGCGCGGTTTGCGTCGCCGCGGCCGGCGGTGGTACCCTAGTTCTTGCGCGGTCCCGGCTGTGTGCGTGACCCTGCCGGACATGTGGAACCTACACCACTTCTTTGGGAGCCGGACTCCGCGCGGCGGCGTGCGCGCGAGCGCGGTGAACGCCGCGCCGCGAGCCCAGGAGCCGCGTGGGAGGCGCCCACCTGCCGACGGGCAGGTTCTATCGCCGGCAGGGGACGGCATGGCGGAGAGCGCGCGCGGGAGCGGATCGCCTGATCCGCCCTCGCTTTTTTATTTCGGTCGGCGGCATTTCCCTGATAGACTGTTCTGGGGGGTCGATGCATGGATTGGGCTGTCGCGGTCGCCTCCGGGCTGGCCTCCGGCGTGGAGTTCGTGGAAGCATTCACCATCGTCCTCGCCGTCGCCGTCGCCCGCAGCTGGCGCACCTCCCTGCAGGGCGCGGCCCTGGCGATTGTGGCCCTGGTGGCCATCGTGGCGGTGTTCGGCGTGGCGCTGGTCCGCTTCATCCCGCTGGATGTCCTGCGCACGCTGGTCGGGGTCTTCCTGCTGCTGTTCGGGCTGAAGTGGCTGCGCAAGGCCATCCTGCGCCAGGGCGGGATGCTGCGCATGCACGACGAGGCCAGCATCTTCGCGCATGAGGTGGAGAGCCTGAAAAAGGGCGCCACCGACTGGGAGGGCCTGGTCACCTCGTTCAACGGCGTCCTGCTGGAAGGCCTCGAGGTCGTCTTCATCGTCATTTCGCTCGCCACATCGACGCGGCTGTTCGGGCCGGCCATCGGCGGCGCCGCGGCCGCCCTGGCCATCGTGCTGATCGCCGGGGTCGCCCTGCGCAGCCCGCTGCAGAAGGTGCCCGAGAACACCATGAAGTTCGCCGTCGGCGTCATGCTGACGACGTTCGGCACGCTCTGGGCCGGCGAGGGCCTGGGCGTACACTGGTGGCATGCGGACGCCAGCGCCCTCTGGCTCCTGGCCGGCTACATCCTTGTCACCTGGGCCGCCGTGGCCGCGGTGCGAGCGGCTCGCAGCGCCGCCCAGCCGGCGCAGGCGCACGCGAGCGCGACAGGGGGATCGAATTGAAGGGCATCGGCCACTTCTTTAACTACCTGTACCACTTCTTGGTTGACAGCCCGCTGCTGGCCGGTCTGGCCCTCGTGGCGCTGGCCATCACCACAGTGGTCGCCCTGGCCGGCGGCCCTGCCCTTGCCGGCTGGCTGCTGTTCGTCCTGGTGGTCGGCGCCCTCGCCGCCGACCTGCACCGGGCCGTCCGGCCGAAATAGCGCGCCCGGCGGGGCTCAATCCCGCTTGGGCGAGCCGGCCGGGGCGCGAGCCCGCAGACGCGCCAGAACGGCCCACGCGATGGCGAGCACGGCGAGCACGGCGATGATTGGCGCCACATGCCCGATGGCGGCGGCCAGGGCGGCCCAGCCCGACCGCAGGCGGAAGCCCGCGTAGGCGAGCACCGCCGACCAGATCAGCGATCCGATCACGGTGTAGGCGGTGAAGGTCGGCAGCGGCATGGCCGCGCTGCCCGCCGGGAACGAGATGTAGGTCCGGATGACCGGCAGCAGGCGTCCGAAGAAGACGGCGCCCGGGCCGTAGCGGCCGAACCAGCGGTGCGCGGCCTCCAGGTGCCGGGGGCGCAGCCAGCGCGCGCCGCCGCCCCGGCCGATGGCATACGCAAGCAGCGAGCCCGCCAGGTTGCCGGCGGTGCCCACGATGATCGCGCCGATCAGGGCCGCGCGGCCCGCGGCCAGCGCCCCGGCCAGCGGCATGATCACCTCGCTCGGCAGGGGGATGCCCACGCTCTCGATGGTCATTCCGATAAAGACGCCCACGGTGCCCGAGTGCTGCACCAGCCCCCCGGCGAAGTTGGCGAGATCCGCGGTCACGCTCACGCGCCCGACCCCTTCCCCCCGAATCGTTGCTGCAGGCTCGCGTACGACAGCCAGACCTCCTGCGAGGTGTGCGCCGTCCGCCCGCCACCGGACACCGGGCGGTACGCCCGGCCCAGAACCCGGCCCTGCCACCAGCTGAGGGCCCGCCGGCCCGCGCCATCCGGCAGCGGCCGCGTCTCAAAGCCCAGCCGCACCGCCCCGTCCGCCAGGGTGCTGACGCCGTAAACGGCCAGGGGTCGGCGCTCCGGCGGCATCTCGGCCAGGGCCGTGGCCAGCGTGCGCAGGTCCGCGCGCAGGTCGCGCAGGAAGGCCCAGGTCAGCTCCGCCGTGCCGGCCACCGCGTAGGCCGCGATCCGCTCGTTCCAGAAGTGGATCTCCGCCACCGGCTCGCCCCGCTCGACCCGCGTCCCGTCCCGCAACTCGACGGGGCGTCCGTGATGGGCGTGCAGCGACAGCAGGAACGTCCCGCGCGAGCCCGGCACGGGCCGGGAGCGGGTGGCGGCGCGGAAGGCGACCTCGAGGGGCGAGAGCAGGCCCCGCAGCGACGGGCTCAGAGCCCCGCCGCCCCCTCGCCGGAGCCGAGGTGGTCCATCCGCACCAGATCATAACCGCGGGCCCGGAGCCCGGCCACCAGCGCCGGCAGGGCCGCCACCATCTCGGCCGAGGCCGCCTCGTCGCGGCCGCCGTCATGCAGGTCGACGATGGCGCCGGGGTGGGCCCGCGCCAGCACCGCCGCGAGGATGGCCTCCGCCCGCGCGCCGGGTGCCCAGTCCGGCGCCGCCACCGACCATAGGGCGATCCGCTGCTGGGCCTGTCGTGCCGCGACGTACGTCGCGGCATTGAATGCGCCCCATGGGGGCCGCATCCACGCGACGGGCGCACTCAGCACCTCGCGCAGGGCGGCTGCCCCGCCCGCGATCTCCCTGCGCGTTGCCTCCGGCGTCAGCAGCCACGCGTGGCGGTGGAGCATGCTGTGGTTGCCGATCAGGTGGCCCTCGTCGCGCGCGCGCCGCACCAGTTCGGGATGGCGCAGGGCCTGCTCGCCGATGCAGAAGAAGGCGGCCGGGCAGGCGGCGGCG
Organism: Bacillota bacterium; assembly: GCA_021792015.1. Lineage (GTDB taxonomy): Bacteria > Bacillota > Sulfobacillia > RBS10-35 > JAJYVM01 > JAJYVM01. The sequence continues at coordinate 15,984 of JAJYVM010000002.1, forward strand.
CGCAGGATGTCCAGCGTGGCCGCCGTCAGTTGCGGATGGGGGCCGTCATCGAAGGTCAGCGCGATCCGAGGGCGGCCCGTGGCCGGCCCGCGGCGCAGGATCGCGGGATCCCACATGCGCCCCCGGGCCTGCGCGCCTGCCGTGTAGGCGGCAATGCCCGCCACAGCCGCGCCGCCCAGATACCAGCCCGCCCTCACGCCGAGTCCTCCCATCGGCTTCCGGCCGAGGCCAGGCGCTCGACCGGGATGAAGGTGTAGATCGCGGCCATGGCCACCAGCACCATGGACGATGCATCGAACGGGGCGCGGTGGCCGACCAAGGTCCAGATGGCGCCGCCGAGCGCGGGACCGAGGGCCAGGCCCAGCCCCTCGACGGTCATGAACAGGCCCATGAAGGTGGCGCGCACCTGCTCGGGCACGGCCCCGGCCATCACCCCGTTCCAGGCGGGCAGGATCGTGGCGTAGGAGGCGCCGAGCAGGAGCACCAGGGGCAGCACGCCCATACCGTCGGCGCTGCGGCCGACGAAGTGCGCGCTGATGCCCGCCAGGGCGAAGCCGATGACCAGGAACGGGCGGAAGCCGTAGCGGTCGGCCAGGCGGCCCATCGGGAGCAGCAGGGCGACCGTGACCGCCCCGCCGGCCACCAGCAGCAGGCCAAACTGGGGCTGGGTGAGCCCCAGCTCCTCCTTGGCGAAGGGCACCAGCACCGGCACCAGGATGCCGAGCGAGAGCGTCTGGACGAACATGCCGGGCAGCAGGGCGCGGATCCGCCAGAGGTGGCGCATGAACTGCGCCAGGGGCGCTCCGGTGCCGGCGCTGCTGCCCTGGCTGTGCTGGATTCGCTGGCTTCGCGGCAGGGTGAGCAGGCGCACGATGGCGACGATCGGCGCGATCAGGGCGACGCCGGCTGCCACGCGGAAGGCCAGCTGGTAGCCGCGGGTGATCATGAAGTTCACCAGGACGGGGCCGAGGCCCCCGCCGGCCAGCCAGGCGATGAACACGAGGCTCATCCCCGCCGCGCGCCCCTTCAGGCCGCTGGCGCGCACGCTGCCGGCGATCGCCGCCGGCCAGTTGGGCGAGGTGCCCATGCCGAAGAGCACCGCCACCAGCAGCAGCGGCCAGAAGCTGTGCACGTGCGGCAGCAGCATGGCGGCCGCGGCCGCCACGGACAGCGCGGGCGCGAGGACCACCCAGGCGCCGAAGCGGTCGATCAGCCAGCCGGACGGGCTGCGCAGCAGGCTGTCGGACAGGTACTGCGCGGAGACGATGATGCCGACCTGGGCCGTGACGATGCCGACGCGCTCGGGCAGAAACGCCGGCAGGATGGAGATGAACATGGCGCCGCGGGCGAACTCGATGCTGGCGATCGCGGTCATGTAAAGGCCCATGTGAGAGAGCGTCCTGCTCTCGGTGCGGGTGGACATCACGCGCCGGGCTTATGCACCGCGACGGAGTTGATGAAACGCCGGTGCCGGTTCAGCGCGGCGGCGTTCACCACGGGCCGGCGCGGTTGCGCGGCGGCGCGGTCCAAGGTGCGCAGGACCACGTCGGCGACGTCGTCGGCCGCGTTGGGTCGCCCGACCCGCGCACAGGCGGCCCGCATGCCCTCCAGGCGCGTGGCGTCGGTCAGCAATTCGCGGACGCAGCGCGCCAGTTGGTGGGCCGTCCGCACCGACCACGCGGCGCCCAGGCGGGTGAGAAACGCGGTGTTGGCCTGCTCCTGGCCCGGGATGGGCCGGTAGATGACCATGGGCAGCCGGCTGGCCAGTGCCTCCGAGGTCGTGAGCCCGCCCGCCTTGGTCACCAGCACGTGGGCCGCCTGCATGAGCGGGGCGATCTCATCCACATAGCCCAACACCCGCAGCGGCCGCTCCCGGCCGCCGAGGGCCATGCGCACGTCCTCCGCCAGCTTGCGATCGCGCCCCGTGACGAGGACGATCTGCGGGGCCTGGGGGAGGTGGAGCAGGGCCCGGCAGGCCGCCACGACGCCCGTCAGCATGCCGAAGGCGCCGCTCATGATCAGGACCATGGGCCGGCTGGGGTCCAGGTCCAGCCGCCGCATCGTTTGCGCGCGGTCGTACCGCTCGCGGAACGCGCGCCGGATGGGGATGCCGGTGGTGTGGACCTGCTCGCGGGGGATGCCGCGACGGATGACACCCTCGGCGATCTCCTCGGCCGACACGCAGTACTCGTCGGTGTGGGGATGGATCCACTGGCTGTGGATCGTGTTGTCGGTGACCACGCTGACGGTCGGCACGTCGACGGCGCCGCGGCCCACGAGCTCGGAGATGACGCCCGCCTGGGTCGGGAAGGTGCAGACGACGACGCGCGGCTGACGATCATCGAGGACACGCAGGAGCCGGCGCCGGCCGAGGCTGTTCAGGTAACGCTGAAACCCGGAGCGCGGGCCGATGCGGCTCGTGCCGTGATAGAACCACGCGAAGGCCTGTGGCGCATACTTCACCGAGAGCACGTAGGCTGACTGGGTGACCCGGTTGAACGCCGGGCTGACCAGGTCGACGTAGTCGGTCGTGGAGACGGAGATGTCGGGGCGCCTGCCGCGCAGGGCCTCTTCGATTGCCCGGGCGGCCTGGCGGTGACCGCCGCCGTAGCTCGCCATGAGGATCAGCACATCGCAGCCGGAGGACGTCCAGTTTGCCTCCCGCGCCTTAGCATACGACTTTTCCAGGCCCCGGAGGCATCGAGGCCGGAGGCTGCCCACGAAGGCGCCACGCGCACGGGGGCTGGAGGGCGCCCTGGGTGGGCTGGGCCTGGCGAAGGCCGCCCGCGCCCGGACCGGAGGCGCGGGCGCCGGAGGCCGCCTCCCCCAAGAGGCAGGGCATGGACGCCAGGGGCCGCCCGCGCGGCCCGCGTCGAGCGCGCCACCCGGCCTCGGCCCGGCTCCGGCAGGTGGCGCCGCCGCACCGTGCGAACCATCCAGCCGGGAGGGGTGCCCGATGCGGCCGGTCGACCTGCGCAGCGACACGGTCACGCAGCCCACGGACGCGATGCGGCGGGCGATGGCTGCCGCCGAGGTCGGCGATGACGTGTACGGCGAGGATCCCACCATCAACAGCCTGGAGGAGCTGGCGGCGGAGCGGGTCGGCATGGAGGCCGCGGTGTTCGTGCCCTCGGGAACCATGGGCAACTGCATGGCGATCATGGCCCACTGCGAGCGCGGCGACGAGATCTTCCTCGACCCCCGCTGCCACATCATGAGCAGCGAGGCCGGCGGTCCGGCGGTGATCGCCAGCGTCTGGCCCAACGCGCTGCCCGTCACGAACGGGCAGTTCACGGCGGCGGATCTGGCCGCCGCGATCCGCGGCCCCAACGTCCACAACCCGCGCCCCCGCCTCGTCTGCATCGAGAACACCAGCAACAACGGCGGCGGCTCGGTCTGGCCCCTGGAGCGGATCGCCGAGGTGAGCCGGCTGGCGCACGAGCGGGGCCTGGTGGTGCACATGGACGGCGCGCGCCTCTTCAACGCCGCCGTGGCCCTTGGCGTGCCGGCCGCGCAGGTCTGCGCGTCCGTGGACTCCGTGATGTTCTGCGTCAGCAAGGGCCTCGGGGCCCCCGTGGGCTCGCTGCTCTGCGGCTCCCGCGCCTTCATCGACCGCGCGCGGCGCGCGCGCAAGATGCTGGGCGGCGGCATGCGCCAGGCCGGCGTCATCGCGGCCGCCGGGATCGTGGCCCTGGAGAGCATGGTCGACCGGCTGGCCGAGGACCACGCCAACGCGCAGCGGCTCGGGGCCGGGCTCGCGGACCTCAGGGGGGTGCGCATCCAGCCCGTCGAGACCAACTTCGTCATGGTGGACTATGCCGACACCGGCGTGGCGCCGAAGGATCTGGTGGGCCGCATGCGCGAGCGGGGAGTCCTCTGCAGCGCCGGCGGCACACGGATGCGGCTGGTGACGCACAAGGATGTCGACCAGGCCGGGATCGAGCAGGCCCTGACCGCATTCGCCGCCGCGCTCACATGAAGCAGTCCTCGCTCTTCGACTCCGCCGAGCCGCTGGCGTCGCGGATGCGGCCCCGCACGCTGGACGAGGTCGTGGGGCAGGCCCACCTGATCGGCCCGGGTCGCGTGCTGCGGGTGGCGGTGGAGACCCGCCGCCTGCCCTCGCTGATCCTCTGGGGCCCGCCCGGAACCGGCAAGACGACGCTGGCCCGCATCCTGGCGGAGGCCGTCGGCGCCAGCTGGCACCAGCTCTCCGCCGTCAGTTCCGGTGTGGCCGACCTGCGCGCGGTCGTGCGGTCGGCCACCGGGCCGACGGTGCTCTTCATCGACGAGCTTCACCGCTGGAGCAAGAGCCAGCAGGACGCCGTGCTGCCCGACGTCGAGAGCGGGCGCATCACCCTGATCGGGGCGACCACGGAGAACCCAAGCTTCGAGATCATCGCGGCGCTGCTGTCGCGCTGCCGGCTCTTCCACCTGGAGCCGCTCACCCCGGACCAGATCCGCGTGCTCCTGGACCGCGCGCTGGCGAACCGCGACCGCGGGCTGGCGGCCGAGGCGGATCCCGACGCGCTGGACAACCTTGCGCGGATGGCGGGCGGCGACGCGCGCGTGGCGCTCACCGCCCTGGAGCTGGCGGCCGCCGGCGGGCACCGGATCACGGCATCCGACGTGGCGGAGGCGCTGCAGCAGCGGACGCTGCTCTACGACAAAGCCGGCGAGCAGCACTACGACCTCGCCTCGGCCCTGATCAAGTCGATCCGCTCGTCCGATCCCGACGCCGGCATCTACTGGCTCTGCCGCATGCTCGAGGCGGGGGAGGACCCCGACTTCGTGGCGCGCCGCCTCGTCATCCTGGCCGCGGAGGACGTGGGGCTCGCCGATCCGCAGGCGCTGCCCCTGGCCGTGGCGGCCCAGCAGGCGGCCCACTTCGTCGGCATGCCCGAGGCGGTGCTGCCGCTGGCGGAGGCGGCCCTGTACCTGGCCACGGCCAAAAAGAGCAACGCGGCCATGCGCGCGTACGGCGCCGCGCGGGAGGAGGTCGCGGCCTCCGGCGCGCTGCCCGTGCCGCTGCACCTGCGCAACGCCGTCACGGGCCTGATGCGGGCCATGGGGTACGGGCAGGGATACATCTACGCGCACGAGGACGCGGCCGGCGCGCGGCGGCAGCTGCACCTGCCGGAGGCACTGGCGCAAAGGCGCTTCTTTGACCCATCGTGATGCTATTGTTCGGTGAGGCGAAGTTGGATATCGTGGGGCAGAGTGATGGGGGCGATCCGCGTGTCCCGCGCCGTCTCCGACCCCGCGGCCCCGCGGCCTGAGCCGCCCGCGCAGCCGCCGCCCAGGGGCGGCTTCTTCCACAAGACCTTCCATTCGCTGGAGAACCCCGACTACCGGCTGCTCTGGGTCGGCTTCATCGGCGGCTGGATGGCGATGCAGATGCAGCAGGTGGCCCGCGGCTACCTGGCCTACGAGCTGACGGGCTCCGCCTTCTGGCTGGGCATGGTCACGCTCGCCATGGGCCTGCCCCGCATCGTGCTGTCGCCCCTCGGCGGCGTCCTCGCCGACCGCTACCCCAAGCGGACCATCATGTTCTGGAGCAACGCGTTCATGGCCCTGACGGCCATGGCGCTGGCCTTCCTCGTCTGGCGCCACGACATCACGATCTGGTGGCTGCTGATCCTCGGCTTCATGCAGGGCATCGGCTTCTCCATCAACACGCCGGTGCGCCAGGCCCTGATCCCGGTCACGGTGGGCAACGACCAGGAGATGGCGAACGCCATCGCCCTGAACAACGCCGGCGTCAACGTCACACGCCTCGTCGGCCCGTCGGTGGCCGGCGTGCTGATCGCCATCCCGCTCTTCGGCCTGACGGGCGTCTTCTTCATCATCGGGCTCTGCTACATCTACGTGATGTTCACGGTGCTGCGCTTCCGCGTCGTGGGCAACCCGGAGGGCGCCACGGGCAAGAAGATGAGCCAGGACTTCGCCAGCGGCTTCACCTACCTGTTCCGCTCGCCGGCGCTGCTGGCCCTCATGGGGCTCGGCTTCGTGCCGCTGGCCATCGGCCTGCCCTACCAGAACCTGATGCCGGTCTTCGCCCTCAGCACCCTGAACGTGGGCGCCACGGGCCTCGGCATCCTGCTGACGATCGTCGGGGTCGGGGGCCTGGCCGGGAGCCTCACCATCGCCCACGAGAGCGACCGCGGCGGCAAGGCCGCCCTCCAGGGCATCCTGGGCGTGGGCTTCGGGCTCTCGCTGGTCGGTTTCACGGTGTCGGCCGCCGGCCACTTCCTGCCCGGCGTCATCGTGGCCCTGCTGATCGTCGGCTTCTGCGGCGACTCGTACATGGCCCTCAACAGCACCATGGTCATGCAGCAGACGGAGCGCGCGATGTACGGCCGGGTGATGGGCGCGTACATGGTGCTGCAATCGGTGCGCCAGATCAGCGTCGTGCCGATCGGCGCCCTGGCCGACGACATCGGCGCGCCGCTGACGATCGGCCTGGCGGGCGCCGTCACGGCCGCGTTCGTGTTCGCGGTGGCCCGCTTCTACCCGAAATACCGGGAGATCGGTTGATTCGCGCGCGCCGTGCGTTGCGCACGGCGCGTTTCCCGCCCGCCCGCGGCCGCGGTGGCGGACGTTGCAGGGATCGACGCGATCAGGCCGCCGGCCGGCCGGGCTGTCGCGCGCAGGCGCCGGCAATCGGCGGGGCGAGGCGGCCCCCCACGCGCGACGCGCACGCGCACGCTGGCCGTTTGACAATTCCCTGCGTCCGCGATACATTGATGGCAATCACAGGCGAAGACAGGGAATTGGGAGGGCCCGCGCGTGTATATCTCGACCAAGGGCCGCTACGGCACCAAGGCGCTGTTCGAGTTGGCGCAGCACCAGGGCGCCGGGCCGGTGGCCCTGCGCGAGATCGCGGAGAAGCAGGGTCTCTCCGAGCACTATCTGGAGCAGCTGGTGGCGCCGCTGCGCAAGGCGGGCCTCGTCAACAGCGTGCGCGGGGCGCAGGGCGGCTACATGCTGGCCCGCGACCCGGGCGAGATCACGGTCGGCGACATCCTGCGCGTCCTCGAGGGCCCCGTGTCGCCGACGGAGTGCGCCCTGGAGACGTTCGAGCTGCCGGGCAAGTGCTGCCTGAACCCGGAGACCTGTCCGGACCGCGACGTCTGGATCAAGGTGCGCAAATCGATCGAGGAGGTCGTCGACAACATCACGCTGGCCGACCTCGTCGAGGAGAGCCGCCGCCACACCGACAAGCAGCTGATGTACTACATTTAGGAGACTCGGTATGCGCCGAATCTACTGCGACCACGCCGCGACCACGCCCATCCACCCGGACGTGGTCGCGGCCATGCTCACCGCCCCATGGGGCAACCCGTCGAGCCTGCACGCCGAGGGGCGGGCGGCCCGCGCCGCAGTCGAGGCCGCCCGGCGCGAGGTGGCCGCCCTCATCGGCGCCCGGCCCGAGGAGATCATCTTCACGAGCGGCGGCACGGAGGCCGACAACCTGGCCATCGCCGGGGCCGGCGGCGGCCGGCACGTCATCTGCTCCGCGGTGGAGCACCACGCCGTGCTGGACGCCTGCCGGGCGGACGGCGAGGTCACCGCGGTGCCGGTCGACGGACGCGGCCGCGTCGACCCGGACGATGTGCGGCGCGCCCTCCGGCCTGACACGGCCCTTGTGAGCATCATGCTGGGCAACAACGAGGTCGCCACCCTGCAGCCCGTGGCCGAGATCGCGGCCATCTGCCGCGAGGCGGGTGTCCGCTGCCACAGCGACGCCGTCCAGGCGGCCGGCAAGGTGCAGCTCGACGTCGGCGCTCTCGGCGTCGACCTGCTGACGCTCTCGGCGCACAAGATTTACGGGCCCAAGGGCGTGGGGGCCCTCTACGTGCGGAGCGGGGTGGAGATGGACCCCATGGTGCACGGCGGTGGCCAGGAGCGGCGCTGGCGGCCGGGCACCGAGAACGTGCCGGGCATCGTGGGCTTTGGCCGGGCGGCGGCTTTGGCGCGGGCGGAGCTGCCGGCCCGGGCGGCCCACCTGCGGGCCATGGCCGAGCGGCTGGCGGCGCAGGTCGACTGCGGCCAGCCGACCGGGGATCCGGCGCAGCGCCTGCCGGGCATCGCCAGCTACGTGTTCGCGGATGTGGACGGGCAGGCCCTGCTGGCCGCCCTGGACCTGTCCGGCGTGGCCGCCGCCAGCGGGTCCGCCTGCACATCCGGGGCGCCGGAGCCCTCGCACGTGCTCCTGGCCATGGGCCTGCCGCCCGATCTGGCGCTGACCTCGGTGCGCCTGTCCTTGGGCCGCGACACGACGGCGGAGGACGTCGATGAGGTCGCCGCGATCCTGCGGGCCACGGTGGCGCGGTTGCGCGGCAAGCGGGCGGTGCGGGCCTGAGCCCGCACAGGCGTGCGCCGGCCCCGCCGAACCGGTATCCTGGCTTGTAGCCAAAGGGGGGCGCGTGGAACCGTGGCCCGCGTGGTCGTGGCGATGTCGGGCGGCGTGGACTCCTCGGTGGCGGCGGGGCTCCTGCGCGAGCAGGGGCACGAGGTCATCGGGGTCACGATGCAGGTCTGGCCCGAGCAGGGGCCGGCGCGCCAGGACCGCCACGGGGGCTGCTGCGGGCTTGGCGCGGTCAACGACGCCCGCGCGGTGGCCGACGTCCTCGGCATCCCCTACTACGTCTTCAACATGCGCGAGGTCTTCCAGCGCCACGTGATCGACGCCTTCGCCGACGCCTACGCGCGCGGCAGGACGCCGAACCCCTGCGTGGCCTGCAACGAGCACGTCAAGTTCCGCGCCCTGTGGGACAAGGCCGACGCGCTCGACGCCGACTTCCTGGCGACGGGCCACTACGCGCGGATCGCGACCCGCGACGGCCGCCCCGTGCTGCGCCGCGCCGCCGACCCGCGCAAGGACCAGTCGTACGTGCTCTATCCGCTGCGGCGGGAGCTGCTCCCGCGCCTGCTTTTCCCCGTGGGCGAGCAGCCCAAGGCGGAGACGCGCGCGCACGCCCGCCGCCTGGGCCTGCCCGTCGCCGACAAGCCCGACTCGGTCGACATCTGCTTCGTGGGCCAGGAGGGCTACACCGCCGCCGTCGCCCATCAGCGGCCCGACGCCTTCCGGCCGGGGCCCATCCTTGACCGCGCGGGCCAGGTCCTCGGCCGCCACCGCGGTCTGCCGGCCTACACCGTGGGCCAGCGCCGCGGCCTCGGGCTGGACGGCGGACCGGCCCGCTACGTCGTGGCGCTGGATCCCGACCGCAACGCCGTCATCGTCGGCGGGCCGGAGGACGTGTACGCCACCGGCTGCACGGCGACCGGCGCCAACTGGCTGCTGGTCGACAGCCTCGACGGCCCGCGCCAGGTCAGCGCGCGCGTCCGCAGCAGCGGGGCGGAGATCCCCGCCGAGATCCGGCCGGCGCCGGACGGCGGTGTCGGCGTGGCCTTCCACCAGCCCGCCCGCGCCGTGACCCCCGGCCAGGCCATCGTCTTCTACGACGGCGAGGACGTCGTGGGCGGGGCCGTCATCGACCGCGTCGGGGCGTAGCTGGTTCCCACCCACCTGGAGGTGTGCCATGCCCACCGAAGGCGAGCGCCGCGCGTTCCTCGACCGCGTCGTCCCTGAGCTCGCGCGCCTGGAGCGCGAGGGGGCGGAGGCCTACTGGCAGGCGACCACGGGCGGCGGCGCCGAGGCCGAGGCCCGCTACGCCGCCATCCGCGCGGAGACGGCCCGCCGCCTGAGCGACGGCGCGGAGTACGCCTTCCTGGCCGAAGCGGATGCCGCGCCCACCCGCGACCCCGTCCTCGACCGCCAGATCACCCTGCTGCGCCTGGCCTACCAGGGCTACCAGGCCGACCCCAAGCTCCTGGAGGACATCGTGGCCCGCGAGGCGGAGCTGGAGGGCATCTTCACCCGCTTCCGCGCCGACCTCGACGGCCGCCCCGCCTCCGACAACGAGCTGCGGCGCGTGCTGGAGAGGGACACCGACAGCGGGCGCCGCCGCCGGGCCTGGGAGGCCAGCAAGCAGATCGGGGTGCAGGCCGCGCCCAAGGTGCGGGCCCTGGCCGCGCTGCGCAACCAGGCAGCGCGCCAGGCAGGCGGCCAGGACCACTTCGAGCTGTCCCTCCGCCTGCAGGAGCTCGAGCCGGAGCCCCTGCTGGCGCTCCTGGACGAGCTCGCGCGGCGCACGCGGGAGCCCTTCCTCCAGGCCAAGGCCGGCTTGGATGCCGAGTTGGCGCGACGCTACGGCGTCGCGCCCCAAGACATCCGCCCGTGGCACTACGCCGACCCCTTCTTCCAGGAGGCGCCCGCGGCCGGCGAGGTCGACCTCGACGCCCTGTTCGCGGGCCACGACGGGCTGGAGCTGGCGCGGCGCTTTTACCGCGGCATCGGTCTCGACCCCGAGCCCGTCCTTGCCAGAAGCGACGTCTTCGAGCGGCCGGGTAAGCAGCAGCACGCCTACTGCATCGACATCGACCGCGGCGGCGACGTGCGCATCCTGCTGAACATGGCGCCCGGCGAGCGCTGGGCCAGCACGGCGCTGCACGAGCTCGGCCACGCCGTGTACGACCGCGGCCACGACCCGACGCTGCCCTGGCTGCTGCGCACCCCCGCCCACATCAGCACCACGGAGGCCGTCGCCCAGCTCATGGGGCGGCAGAGCAAGGACGCCACCTTCCTGCGCGATGTGGTCGGGGTGCCCGCGGCGCAGGCCGAGGCGGCGGCGGCGGCCCTGGCGCGCCACCTGCGGCTGAGCCAGCTGATCTTCGCGCGCTGGGGTTTGGTCATGGTCCGCTTCGAGCGCGCGCTCTACGCCGACCCGGCGGCGGACCTCGACGCGCTGTGGTGGGAGCTGGTGGAGGACCTGCAGGGCCTGCCGCGGCCGGAGGGCCGGCGGGCGCCGGACTGGGCGGCGAAGATCCACGTCGCGACGGTCCCGGTCTACTACCAGAACTATCTACTGGGCGAGCTGACCGCCTCTCAGCTGCTGGCGGCCATGGGCGAGCCCGTCACGGGCCGGCCGGAGGTCGGTCCCTGGCTGCGGAGCCGCGTGTTCGCGCCGGGGGCGCGCTGGCGCTGGGACGAGCTGGTGCGCCGCGCGACGGGCGCGCCGCTGTCCGTCGAGGCGTACGCGGCGCAATTCGTGCGCGACGGCACATAGGCGCCGTCGCGTCCGTCCGGTTCCCGGGTCCCCCTTTCCCCCCGCACCGCCCCCCTGCATGAACCTGCCTCCGGCGGTGAATCCTAACGCCGCCGGAGGTGCCGCCGTGCCCGTCGCCCGCCGTGACGTCGTCGGTCTGCCGGCTTACGCGCAGGCCACGGGGGCCGCGGTCGGGCGGGTCGCGGAGGTGCTCTGCGGCAAGGACGTGGCCCACGTCATCGGGCTGCTGCTGGAGGGGCGCGGGCGCCGGCGCAGTGTGGTGCCCTTCGAGGAGGTCGCGGCCATCGGCGGCTCGGCCGTGCTGCTGAAAAACCCCGTGGTGCTGGCGGCCGGCGAGGGCCCGCGGCTGCGGGAGGTGCGGCGGCGGACGGCCACCGTCGTCGGGCGGCGCGTGCTCGCCGCCGACGGGCACGAGGTCGGCGTGATCGACGACCTGGTCTTCGACGGGTCGAGCGGGCGGGTCCTCGGCTTTCTGGTCTCCGGCGGCCTGATCCACGACCTGCTGCAGGGGCAGGGCTTCCTGCCGGCCGCGGCCGCCGCGTCCTGGCGGGCGCAGGCCGTGGTGCTGGAGCCCGATGTCGCGGCACGCGTGGGCGCGGCCGGGTTGCCGGATGGCGCGGGCGAGCAGGCGGCGGTCCGGGTGGCGGTGGCGGACGGGGTGCGGGCCGGCGCCGACGACCCTTCGCACGAGCAGGTGGCCACGAGGGCGGGGGCCCACGTGCCAGCTGGTGGCGGTGGCCCGACGGACGGACGGGTGGCCACGAGGGCGGGGGCCCACGTGCCAGCTGGTGGCGGTGGCCCGTCTGAGGCACTGGTGGCCGCGCCTGCCGTGGCCGGGGTGCCGGCCGCCGGCAGCGGCCGGTTGGACGGGGACCGGGAGGCCTCCGCCCTGGTGCCGGTCCCGGGTCCCCTGCCGCAGGGGCGCGTTCCGTGACCGCGAGTGGGGTGCCCGGCACGCAGGCCGGGCGGGGGAGGAGCCTTCCGTGTTGAGCTGTCCGCTGTGCGGCTGTCACGACGTCGGCCGCATCGCGCCGGATCACTACTATTGCTGGAACTGCTTCGTCGAGCTCGCCCTGGAGGGCGGGCGGGTGCGCGCGTTCAACGTCGATCTGGAGGGCATGCTGACGCCGGTCGGCGCGGAGGGCGCCGTGCCGGAGCCGCAGCCGGGGGAGGGGTGCTCGTGAAGGGGTTCTGGCCGGGTGTTGCGGTGGGCAGCCTCTGTGCCGTCGGCCTGGCGATGTACTTCGGGCTGGCGCAGCCGCGCGGCGCCGGGGTGGAGGCGATCCGGCGGCAGGTGAGCCGGGAGGCCCGGGGCCGGCTGCGGGTGATCGGGCGGGCCGTGCACCTCTGAGCGCGCGGGGCGGCGCGGCGCCATGAGTCCGGCCAGCGCGCGCCGGACGGTGCTGGTGGCCGGCGCCGTGGCCATCGCGGCCGGCATCTGGCTGCTGATCCGCGTGCGCGAGGTCCTGGTGCCTTTCGTGCTGGCCGGGGTGCTGGTCTACCTGGTCGAGCCGCTCGTCCGCCGCCTCTGCCGCCGCGGCCTCGGGCGCATGTGGGCCATCCTGCTCAGCTACTGCCTCCTGGGCCTGCTGAGCGGGCTCGCGCTGGCCGTCATCGTGCCGGACCTCGTGCGCGAGCTGACCAACCTCGCCGGTCTGCTGCCGGGCTACGCCGCTCGGGCGGACGCGCTGGCCAGCCGCCTGCGCCAGGGCGGCAGCCGGCTTCCGGCGCCGCTGCTGAGCGCCCTGCAGGCCGGAATCGCCAGCCTGCAGCACCGGGGCGAGGCGATCATCCGCTCGGCGACGGCGGGGCTGCTGTCCGTGGTGGGCGGCTTTGCCTCGCTGCTGCTGGCGCCCTTTCTCGCCTACTACCTGCTGGCCGAGATGCCCCGCTTCCATGCGCGGCTGATGGCGGCGTTGCCCGTCCGGGCGCGCCCGGCGATGCTCGCCTACCTGCGCGACCTCGACGGCATGCTGTCGGGGTTCGTGCGCGGCCAGCTGCTGACGGCGGCCATCATCGGCGCCATGGTCGCCCTGGCCATGGCGCTCCTTGGGATGCGATACGCCCTGACCCTTGGCGTGCTGGCCGGCATCGGCGAGCTCATCCCGTACTTCGGACCGGCCATCGGGGCCCTGCCCGGGCTGGCCGTGGCGGGCGCCCACTCCTGGCGGCTGCTGCTCGAGGTGGGCCTGACCTACGCGGCCATCCAGCAGATCGAGGGCGCGCTCGTCCACCCGTACATCATGGGCCATGCCACGGGCCTGCACCCGCTGACCGTGGTCTTCGCCCTGCTTGCCGGGGGTGAGCTGGCGGGTCTGGCCGGTCTGCTGCTGGCCGTGCCGGTGGCCGGCGCCGTGCAGGTGACGGGGATCCACCTGGTGCGGGCCGCGGTGGCCTGGCGGCGGGAACCGGCGCTGAAGCCGCGGCCACCTCGGGCGGGGCCCGGGCGGGCCGCCACAGCCCCCCGCCCGCCCCGTGCCCAGGCCCAGGCCCCCGCGTCTGACGCGCAGCCGGGCCTTGCCGCGGAGCGCGAGCTGCCGGCGGCGACGGGAAGCATCCTGGACCCCGGCGAGCCAGGGCCTCACGGCAGCTGAGCGAGATCCCAATCCATCCCGAGCGACGTGAAGATCGCCGCGGCGCGGGCCCGGTGGGCAGCGGCCCCGGCGTCGCCCGGCGCGACGCGGGCCAGCGCGGCATGCGAGCGACCGGCCTCGGGGCGCGCCTTGAGGCCGGAAAGGGCCGTCAGGGCGGCCCGCAGCTGCTGGCGGGCC
>JAJYVM010000248.1 GCA_021792015.1 Bacillota bacterium
CGCGAGGGCCTGCCCGTCGAGACCGTGACCTGCGGTGGCACCGGCACCTACGACATCTCCGGCGTGTATCCAGGCGTCACCGAGCACCAGTCGGGCTCCTATGTCTACATGGACCCCGGCTACCACCAGAAGGTGCCGCGTTTCGGGCTGGCCCTGAGCCTGCTGTGCACCGTGGTCAGCCGTCCGAGCCCTGACCGGATCGTCACCGACGGGGGCCTCCAGGTCCTGGCCACCAGCGCGTCGCCGCCGGCGGTCAAGGGTCACCCCGAGCTTCGCTTTGGCCACCTCTCGGAGGAACACGGCCTGTTCCTGACGCAGGAGGGCGCATCCAGCGACCTCCGGGTCGGCGACCCCGTCGAGGTCCACCCGGGGCACTGCTGTGCCGCCGCCAACCTGCATGACCGCGTCTTTGGCGTCCGCCAAGGCAAGGTGGCGGCCGTGTGGCTGGCGACCGCGCGTGGTTGCTCGCAATAGCGCGTTCGGCGCGGGTGGCCGGACGTGATCAGCCCTGCCGACCACGACCCCGGTCGTGGCCAGGGCCGTCCGCACCCCTTGCCGGCGTCGGGTCAGCCCTCGGCAGGTGGTTCACCAGCCGCCGAGGGTGCCTGGCCCAGGCCCGATGCGCCGGGAACGGGCGAGCGCTCGCCGGCCCACGCCGGAGGCGCCCCGGTCCAGGACTCCTCACACACCACCTGTGCCAGCGGCAGCCGGCTCGCCCAGCCGACCTCCTCCAGAATTGGACGCGGCGGAAAGCCGTCGACGTACCCGACGCACAGCAGGGCGATCGGGTCGACGTGGGCAGGGATGTTCAGCACCTGGCGGACATCGGGCTTGCGGTAGAAGGTCACCCAGCCGACGCCGACGCCCTCCGCCCGCGCCGCCAGCCAGAGGTTCTGGATGGCGCAGGCGGCCGAATACACATCGGTGGCGGCATCGGAGTGGCGGCCGAGGACGTGGGGGCCGGCCCGGGTGGGGTCGACGGCCACGCAGATCACGACCGGGGCCTCCAGGATTCCGTCGACCTTCAGCTTCGGGAACAGGGCCGCGCGCTGCCCTTGGAAATACAGCGCCTGCGCCTGGCGCTCGCGTTCCACCAATGCCTTGAGGGCGGCCTTGGCGGCGTGCTCGCGCACCAGGATGAATCGCCACGGCTGCATGAAGCCGACCGAGGGGGCGAGGTGGGCAGCCCGCAGCAGTCGCAGCAGCAGAGCGTCCGGCAAGGGTTCGGGCCGGAAGGAGCGCATGTCGCGCCGCTCCGTGATGGCACGGTACACGCCCTGGCGTTCGGCGGGGGCGAATGCCAGGGCGAGGGCGGATGCCTCCGCGGCGGCCGGCGCAGCAGACTCGGCCCGCGCTGGCAGGGGCTGGGCGTCCCCGCCCGAGATCCCGGCCTCGGCGAAGGTGGCCATCTCCGCCATGAAGGCGCAGGCGGCCGAAAGCAGGGGTGCCGCCGCCGCCGCGCCGCTGCCTTCCCCCAGCCGCAGCCCGAGTTCCAGAAGCGGCCGCAGGCCGAGGTGGCGCAGCATGGCCGCGTGGCCGGCCTCGGCCGAGCGGTGGGCCGCGATCAGGTAGCGGCCGACCCGCGGCTCGGCGTGGACGGCCACGAGCGCGGCCGCCCCGGAGATGAAGCCGTCGAGCAGCACGGCGATCCGGTGGGCCGCGGCACCGAGGATCAGCCCGCAGAGGCAGGCGATTTCCAGGCCGCCCACCTTGGCCAGCACATCCCACGGGTCGTCCGGGTCGGGACGGTTCTGCGCGAGCGCGGCCTCGACAACCTGGCGCTTGCGCTCCAGTCCCGCCGCATCGAGGCCGGTTCCCCGTCCCACGCTCTCGGCGGCGGGCAGCCCTGTCAGCGCGGAGAGCAGGGCGCTGGCTGCCGTCGTGTTGCCGATGCCCATTTCGCCCGGAACCAGGAGCCGGCTGCCTGCGGCCGCCTCGTCCGCGGCCAGCTCGATGCCGACCGCCACCGCCTGCAGCGCCTGCGCGCGGGTCATGGCGGGGCCGCGTGCCAGGTTGGCGGTCCCCGCCATCACCTTGCGCAGCTCCAGGCCCGGCGCCTGGATGTCGCTTGCCACGCCGATGTCCACGACGCGCACGCGCAGGCCGGAGGCGCGAGCCAGGGCGTTGATGGCCGCACCGCCCGCCAGGAAGTTGCGCACCATCTCCGCCGTGACCTCGCGCGGATAGGCGGAGATCGCCTCGGTCGTCACCCCGTGGTCCGCCGCCGCCACCACCACGGTGCCGGGCCGCACCTCCGGACAGGTTCTGCCCTGGATGCCGGCCAGGTGGATCACCACGTCCTCGAGGCGGCCCAGGCTGCCAGGCGGCTTGGTGAGGGAGTCCAGCCTGCTTCGCGCCGCCGCCATGGCCGCATGGTCAAGCCGCGCCACGGCCGCGCAGGTCCGCTCGATCAGATCCGCGTTCACCCGAATCCACCCCCCGCATGCAAAAGACCCCCAGCGGCAATAGCCGGGGGTCTTGGCCAGGCCCTCGCATCCACCGTCCGGCCGGTCTTCTGGCTCCGGTTCCTCACGCAGCCGCGCCTTCCCGGACCAAGCCGGTGGCGTGTTGCGGCGCGCTCCCCGAATACAGCGGCGGGCCCGCGTCCTTTACGGACTTCCCGATTGTCCCCGCGCGGGCGGGGCACCGGACGGAAACTCATGTCTTGACCCGGCCGATGCCTGGGCCGTCTTGCTCGCACCTGTTTCTCCAGCGACCCACCCGCTTCCTCCGCTTCGCTTGCGGGGTGGTCCCTCCGCGCTGGCGGCTGCGACCTTCGTCCGGAGCGGCAGGGGGTCGACAGGGCCGGTTGCGCAGATGACCGTGGGTGTAGCGGAGGTGCGCGCCGTTGGGAGGGTGATGCGATTCAAGCGGCCGGGAGCGGCGGCGGCGATCCGAGGGGCCACCCTGCTGCTGTTCTTCGGACTCTCCCGCAGCGGCTCCGCGCGCCGCCACATCCCTCGCGGCGCGCGTCCAGGCGAGTGACCGGGGCGCCCTGACGCACGCTGCTCGAGCGGTGACCTGCGCGATCCGCGATCCGCGGCGACCGGGGCGCGCTGCCCCGGCAGCCCCGCCCGTGCGGCGTGCACCACGGTCACGTGCGCCCGTTCACACCTGTGTCACACGCCGGGCCTAGCCTTGGCTTAGCTTTGAATTGGATGGCCGCGGCCGCGCACCCCACGGGTGCCGGCGCGGTGGAGGCGGCATGGCGAGAAGGCAGTGGCTCTGGCTCGGTTGCGGCGTGGCGCTGATTGCGGCGGCCGGCGTTTGGTGGTGGCATGGGCATCAGGTGGCGGCGGCCGCCACCGCCGATCCCGGCATCCAGTCGGCGCCCGTGCTCCGCAGCACGGTGGTCAGCACGATGTCGCAGACGGGCACCGTTCAGGCGTGGAGCGAGACCGTCGTGCGCACGGGGCCGGATGTCTCCGGCACGCTGGAGCCCTTCGCCTGGAACGTCTCGCAGCGCGTCCAGGCGGGCGAGGTCCTCTTCCGGCTGGTCAATCCCCAGCTCATCGCGCAAATCGGCGCCGACAGGACCAACCTGGCGGTCGCCGAGTCCCAGCTGCAGCAGATGGAGGCCAGCAACGCCGATACCGCAGCGCAGCAGGCGGCGCTCACCGACGCGCGTATGCAGGCGGCGGCAGCCGCCGCCGCCGTCACCCAGGCCGAAGCCAACCTCTCCGCCGGACAGCAGGTGACCGCGCCCGAATCGGGCGTCGTGGCCGCGGTGGACGTCACCCCCGGCCAGTCCGTCGGTGTCGGCGACGCCGTCGCCACGATCGTGAAGACCGGCGTCCTCACGGCGGAGGTGAACGTGCCCCAGACCGCCATCGGCAACCTCGCAGCCGGTGCACCGGCCGATGTCTATGCCGACGGCGGCAACCAGGCGGGCCAGGTCATCTCCGTCTCGCCAACCGCCGACACGACCTTCAAGGGCGTCGCCGCCTACCAGGTCGACATCACCCTGGACAATCCCGGCGGCTGGCTGCCGGGCATGCCGGCCGTGGCGGCGATCGAAGATGGCGGCACCTGGAACCAGGGCTTCGTCGGCCAGCTGGCCCCGGCCGCGACCGTGGCCGCCGTCACGCAGGGTGCGGGCACGGTGGCCACGGTGCTCGTGCAGGCGGGCCAGGCGGTAGGCGCGGGCCAGCCGATCGCCCGCATCGACACGCCGGCGCTGACCACCGATGTGACGTCGGCGCAGCAGCAGGCGCAGCAAGCTTCCGGCGCGGTCGCCGCCCTGAAGGCGCAGCAGGCGGCCGCCGCGATCTCCGAGCCCTTCACCATCACGCAGGCGCGCCTGAAGGTGCAGGCGCTGCAGGCGACCCTCTCGGCTGACGAGGCCGAGGCGGCGGGACTCACCGTGCGCAGCCCGGTGTCCGGCGTGATCAGCGGCGTCGAGGCCGTCGCCGGCCAGCCGGTCGGACCGGGCACGCCGCTTCTCACCATCGGCGACTACAGCAAGGTCCTGGTCAGCTTCCCGCTTGACCAGCTGTACGTGAACCAGATCCACGTCGGCCAGGCCGGCACGGTCACGGCGACGGCGGCTCCGGGCCGCACCTTCCCGGCCAAGGTCTATCTGGTGGCGCCCGAGGGGACCAACGTGAACGGTGTGGCCACCTTCCAGGCCGAGGTGCTGCTCGACCGGCCGACCGGCGCCCTGCGCCCCGGCATGGCCGCCGAGGTGAGCATCGTCCTCGGCACGGCCAAGGATGCGCTCACCGTGCCCCTGCAGGCCCTGCACACCGCGTCATCCGGCGGGTCGTTCGTCGTCGTCGTGGGCGCTGGCGGCGCGCTGCTGCGGGTGCCGGTGAAGGTGGGTCTGACGGACACGCTCGATGCGGCCATCCGCGGCGCCGTGCATTCCGGCATGCGCGTGCTCACGACCAGCCTCAGCGCGCTCAGCCGCACCGGGGCGCTGAACCTGCGCGGCCGGGTCCTGCGCAGACGCCCCACGGTGACGCACAGGGCCCCGCCCGTGAAGGGCGGCTGACCCGTGGCCGCGGATCGGCGGGGGAGCGGCGGCGGCAGCCCCGGCAGGGCCGCGGACGTGCTGCTGATGGCCTGGCAGAGCATCACCGTGCGGCTCGGCCGGTCGCTGCTCATGATCCTCGGGGTCAGCATCGGCGTGGCGGCCGTGATCGCCCTGGTCGCGGCCGGCAACGGCGCCAGCGCCCAGGTCTCCGCGCGCATCGAGAGCCTCGGGGCCAATCTGATCTTCATCAACCCGGGCCCCGGCGTGCAGTTCACCGTGGCCGACGCCTCGCTGCCGCCGCGCATCACCCCGCTCATCCGCCGGTCCATGCCCGTGATCACATCGTACGGACCCCTGGTGTACGGGGGGCAGAGCCAGGGCAGCCCCATCGCCGGCGTGGACCAGGCGTGGCCGGCCCTGCGCAACGCCCCGGTGGCCCGCGGCCGCTTCATCTCGGCCGTGGACGTCTCCCGGCACGCCCACGTACTCGATCTCGGCAGCGTGCTGGCCGCCGACGTGTTCGGCGGCCTGGATCCCATCGGCCGGCAGGTGCGTCTGGACGGGGCCACGTTCAGGGTCATCGGCGTCATGGCGCCCAAGGGCGCGGCGTACGGCACCAACCAGGACCTGGTGGCGTTCATCCCCGTCACCACCGCCGAGGACCTCCTGCAGACCGACCAGATCAGCGCCATCGACGTCCAGGTCGCCTCTTCCGCCTCGGCGCCGGCCGCCGTCGACGAGCTGGAGCGTTACTACACCGCGGCCAACGGCGGCGACCCCCAGGCGGTGCAGGTCTCCTCCGAAGACAGCCTGCTGGCCACGGTCCAATCCAACCGCCAGACATTCACCATCCTCCTGGGGGGCACCGCGGCGATCTCGCTCCTCGTGGGCGGCATCGGCATCATGAACATCATGCTGGTGGCGGTCGCGGAGCGGACGCGCGAGATCGGCGTGCGCAAGGCCGTCGGGGCCCGCTTCGGCGACCTGCTGCTGCAGTTCCTGGCCGAGGCCGTGGGCCTGGCCAGCGTCGGCGGCCTTCTCGGCGTGGCGCTCGGGCTCGCTGGCGCCGGTGCGGTGGCGCATTTCGCGGGCTGGCACGACCTCATCGTGCCGTCCACGGTCCTGATGGCCTTTGCC
>JAJYVM010000249.1 GCA_021792015.1 Bacillota bacterium
CTATCACCGCCTGCTGCTTACCCTGCGCCGGGGGGCCGCCGAGGCGGACCGCCGCCGCCTGCTGCGCGCGGCACACAAGCGGAACGAGGACGTTCCCGCCTACCTGCTTGGTGAGCAGGCCCCGCCGGACCCGCTGCCCGACATCCTCGTGCGCGGAGAGGACAGCGAGGCGGCCGTGTACGCGGCACTGGCCGGACAGGCGTGGGAGGCCACGCCCGATGCCCTGGACTGGCTGGCGGCCGAGGTGGAGCCGTGGGACGTGGAGGGAGCGGCCGAAGAGGATGCCTGGGCCAGCCACCCCGAGTTCCGGGCCATCCGGGAGACGGACGCCGACGAGGTCATCGTCGGCGACAGCAACCCGCGTTTCCACGTGCTGATGCACGCGGTGGTGGCCCGCCAGCTGGCGCGGGCGGACCCGCCGGCAGCCGCCGAGCTGCTGGAGGCCTGCCTGCGGGCGGGAGCCGGCCGCCACGAGGCCGAGCACGTCATCCTCAACGTCCTGGTGCGGGCCATGTCCGCCATGCTGCGCGAGGGCAGGCTGTTCGACGGCGACAGGTACGAGGCGCAGCTGCGCCTCCTGACCCGACTGGCCTCCGGCGAGGCGCCGCCGCCAAGGCCGCGGCGCAGCGACCCCTGCCCGTGCGGCAGCGGCGCCAAGGCCCGCGACTGCTGCCTGCCGTTCGGGTGGCCGCCCCTGCCCATGATCACACCCCCGGACGGGCGGCCGCCGCGGCCGGGCCTGGTCTCCGTGCTTGGGCCGGGCCGCTTCGCCGAGCCGGCCGTGCTGCGCAACCTGACTCAGGATGACCCGCTGGTCTTCTGCGAGAACGCGACGGCCGTGGCGGAGGGGCTCGAAGCGGCGGGAGACCCGGATGCGGCGCTCGGCGTGCTGCAAGAGGTCGCCGAGGCTGCCGGCGCGGCCCACGAGCGGGTGGCGCTCGAGCAACTGGCGCGGCTCTGCCTCCGCCACCCGGATCATGAGGCCGAGGGCCGGCGGGCGTGCGCGCGCCTCAGCGACCTCACCGGCGAGCCCGCGGACGCGGTGATGCGGCGCCTGATGCCGCCCTGGCGGAGGCGGTAGCGGGCGGTGTCGCGCAGTGGCGTGGAAGCCAAGCCCGCGTGGCGCGCCCTGCCCCCGGAGGCGCGCCGGGCCGCCGATCAGGCCCTTGACAGCCCGGTGGCCCGCGCCATGCGCATCTGGGGCGGTTACGGGCCGACCCCGACCTTCCGCCTGCGCCTGCGCGATGGGCCGCACGCGGCGCGGATGCCGCCCGGGGGCTGCCGGGGCCGACAGCTGTCGCTGGCCACCGGACCGGTGCTGCTACCGCAGCGCCTCGCTGCGCACCGTCCGCGCATCCAGGCGCGCGCGCACGACCTCGTACCCCCGCCCCGGGCTCTGCGGCACAAGGATGGTGCCGTCCGGCTCCATCGTCACGGGCGGGTCGATGATGTCCTCGGCCCAGTAGCGGTGGCTTCCCGAGGTGTCGCCGGGCAGGGTGAAGCCCGGCAGCGTGGTGATGGCGATGTTGTGGGCGCGGCCGATGCCCGTCTCCAGCATGCCGCCGCACCACACGGGCACGCCCGCGGCGAGGCAGACGTCGTGCAGGGCCTTGGCCGGCGCCAGCCCGCCCACCCGCGCGATCTTGATGTTGATGATGCGGCAGGCGCCGATGGCGATGGCGCGCCGCGCGTCCTCGGCGTGGTGGATGCTCTCGTCGAGGCAGATCGGCGTGCGCAGCGCCTTCTGCAGGCTCGCGTGGTCGATGATGTCGTCGTGGCCGAGCGGCTGCTCGATCATCATCAGCCCGAACTCGTCCAACCGCCGCAGCGTGTCGATATCGGCCAGGGTGTACGCCGAGTTGGCGTCCGCCATCATCGGCACATCCCCGAACTGCCGCCGCAGCTCGCGGATGACCTCCACGTCCTTGCCCGGCTTGATCTTGATCTTCACCTTGCGGTAGCCGTCGCGGATGAAGCCCTCCACCGTGCGGCAGAGCGAGGCCAGATCCGGGTGGATGCCGACGCTGACGCCCACATCGATTCGGGTCCGGTCGCCCCCAAGACTCCGCCAGAGCGGCTCCCCCACCGCCTGCGCGTGGAGGTCCCAGACGGCCGACTCCAGCGCCGCGCGCGCGATGTGGTTGCGGCGGATGGGGGCAAACCATCCGTCCACCTCGCTCGGGTGCTGGAACTCCCTTCCGAGCACGACCGGGGCCAGGAAGTCGCGCAGCATGTGCCAGCACGTGCCGACGGTCTCCTCGTTGTAGAAGGGCCCGGAGAGCGCGCAGCATTCGGCGAAGCCGGAGATGCCGCCGCCCTGGGCCTCCACGATGAGCACGCGGCGCACGTCCTCGCGCCCGAAGCTGGTCTCAAACGGCGCCAGCAGCTGCATCTCGATCTCACGGACCACGACGCGCTCAACGCGCAAAGGGATCGCCCCCCGCTCGCAGCAGGTAGTGGTGGACGGCCTGCCCGCGGGCGAAGCCGACCACGGCGTAGCCCGCCGCGAAGTAGTGCTCAAGGGCCGCGCGGGTCTGGGCCCGCCAGTCCGCGGCCAGTCCCAGGTCGGCGGCCTTCATGGCCAGGAAGTCGCCGGGGATGGCCACCCGCAGCTCCGGCTCGCCGCGGCCGAGGTCAAGGGCGGCGATGCGGGGCCAGCGGCCGCCGCCCGGCTGCAGGGGCGTGACGGACGGCGCCAAGTCGGCGGGATCGGAAGCAACGGAACCTTGGTCCAGGCGCGCGCGTACGCGCGCGCGATCCAAATCCCATTCGACGAGGACGCGGTCGCTCGGGAGGCCCGCGTTCAGGCTGTCCTGCATGGCGCCATAGACGTCGCGCTCGTAGTGGCGCGCGATCGCGCCCAGGCGGGCGATGTTCAGGTTCGCGTTCGGGCCCTGCAGGGGGTCGTACGTCCAGGTGATGCGGCGGTAGCCCATCGCCAGCGCCTCGCGGCGCTGGGCCCCCTTAAGGGCGAAGCCGGCGCCACGGCTGCGCGCGCCCTGCCGCACGGCCACCATCTGCGAGTGCAGCCACGGGGCGGCGCCCGCCTGCCAGGCCGGGAAGGCGTACGCGAAGCCGATGAGGTCGCCGGCACCGCCGTAGGCGCCGAGCACAAGGCCCCCGGTGCGGGAATGGACCAGCACCTCGTGGGTCGGGACGGTCTCGGCGGCGCCCCAGACCTCCGTCTGCAGCGCCACGACCAGGGCCACGTCCGCAAGGGCCGTGATGCGGCGGATGTCCATGCCTCAAGGCTTCGCCGCGCGCGGGCGGGGTTCCTCGGGGCGCGGCCGGACGGTCATGACGGGCGTTGACACGAACATGCGTTCCCTATATTCTCAAGGTGCCGTCCCGGTCTGGCGCACCGCGTCGGCGCGCAAGGGATCGCGGCGGTCCCGGGCGAAACTGGTTCGCCTCCGGCCGTCGCGGGGTGCTGCCCAGCCGGGCCGAGTCGCCGGGGCACGAGGTGATCAGGATGGACCCTGAGCTCAAGACCTACATCGAGGCAATGGAGGCTCGACTCGTCGCGAAGATCGATGAGCAGGGGCGGGAGCTGGCCGCCCGGATCGATGCGCAGGGCAGCGAGCTTGGCGCCCGCATCGACGCACAGGGGCGGGAGTTGACCGCCCGGATCGACGCACAGGGGCGGGAGCTTGGCGCCCGCATCGACGCACAGGGGCGGGACTTGACCGCCCGGATCGACGCACAGGGGCGGGACTTGACCACCCGGATCGACACACAGGGGCGGGAGCTCGGCGCCCGCATGGACGCACAGGGGCACGAACTGCGCGGGCACATCGCGGAGCTCACGGAGCGCGTGGACAACGGCTTCGCGGCACGCAAGCAGGACGAGGACCTCGCCCTCAGTGAGGTGGACACGTTGCGGAAGCGGTTTACACGCCTTGAGCGGCGGGTGTCGGCCCTGGAGCAGGCCAGGGCCTGAGATTCGGGCCTTCGATCGGCTCCGGCACTTGTCACCTTCTCAGCCGTCACCTTCTCAGCCGCCGCAGAGCCTGGCATGTCTCATCCAGCATGGCCGCCTGCGCCGCAAAGACGTCCAGGGGCTCGTGCAGGCGGCGGTCGTGGACCCTCCCCGTCATCGCCCCGCCGGGCGCACAGTACCCGAGGCGCACCAGGGTGGCCAGCATCCCGCGCGCCGCGGCCGGGACAGGCGCCACCCACGCCCCGGCCGGCAGGGCCCGCACGCCCTCCCGCAGCGCGGCCTCGATCCCGGCGGGCGTCACGACCTTCGGCCGCTCGCGCACCAGCCAGACGCTCAGCAGCTGGCTCGCGGTCACCGGCCGCGCCGCCGCCAGCGACGTGGCGATGTCGTCGGGGTCGGCCGGTGCGAGCAGGCGCACGACCATGGTGAAGCGGCGCCGGACCAGCGGATCGTACGCGATCGCCGCGAGCTGGATCCGGCCGCGGGCCAGGGGCAGCAGCCGGCTCAGCAGGCCCCCCATGGGCGCCAGCCGCCCGTCGGCGGTGACCCGCCCCTCGGGGGTGACAAAGACGGTGGCGCCGCCGGCCAGGGCCGCCGCCACGGCCGCCATCTGCGCCTCCACGCGGGGCCGCAGCGCCGCGCGCGCCTCGCCCCGGTACGGCTCGCGGAGGTCCAGGATCGAAGCCGGCGCCGGGTGGCGCGCCAGCCGGCCGGGCACCCAGATGTCGCTGACCCGGCCGGGCCCTCCCGCCGCCAGCACCTCGCGGAGGGG
Organism: Bacillota bacterium; assembly: GCA_021792015.1. GTDB lineage: Bacteria > Bacillota > Sulfobacillia > RBS10-35 > JAJYVM01 > JAJYVM01. The sequence goes on from JAJYVM010000249.1 coordinate 4,713, forward strand.
CAGGTCCCCGTGGCGCAGGTATACCTCGTACGCCAGGCTGGCCAGCGGGCGGCGCAGCGGCTCGTTCTCGAGCGGGAGGACGCCGAGGCGGCGGAGCGCCCGGCCGGGGTTGAGACCAGGCAGCGCGCTGGCGAAGAGGTCAGGCAGCCGGGGTCCCAGCAGCCCCGGCTCGAAGAGGCGCTGGCTGCCGACGGCCCGCACGGGGGTGCGGGTGGGCGGGGTGAGCACGGCCAGCAGCGGGACGGCGATGGAGTCGAGGTCGTGCTGGTGGTTGGCCAGGATCAGCAGCGGCCCGTCCCGCCGCGGCAGGGCGCCGTGGACCTCAATGCGGCAGAAGGCCCGCGTGGCGAGGAGCGCCACGCGAGCCAGGGCCGGCAGCCAGGCGGGGGCCGCCGGGAGGCGGTCCTCGCCTCGCGTCATGTTCAGTGGCCAGCGGCCTCGGCCGCAAGGGCCATGGCCAGGACCTTGGCCGCCTGGGCGCGGGTCGTGGCCCCCTGGGGCTGGAAGGTCCCGTTCGGGAAGCCGCTCAGGTAGCCGGCGCCCACCGCCGCCTGCACCGCGGCCGTGGCGTACGAGTCGATCTGGCCGGCGTCGCTGAAGGTCAGCTGCGCGCCGCCCGTCAGCTTCAGGGCCCGCGCCAGCAGGACCGCCATCTGCTCGCGGCTCACGGTGTCGTTCGGCCCGAAGGTCGTCGACGTCAGGCCCTGGACGAGGCCGGCATGCACCGCCGCCGTCACGTACGGCGCGAACCAGTCGCTGGCGGACACGTCCGTGAAGCCGCCTGTGCCCGTTCCCGGCTGCAGCCCGAGCACCAGGTCCAGCATCTTGACGAACTGGGCGCGCGTCAGCGCGCCACTGGGCTGGAAGGTGCCGCCGGGGAAGCCGCTGACGACGCCTGCGGCCAGCAGCGTGTCGATATCGCCGCGGGCCCAGTACCCGGTCGGGATGTCGCTGAAGGTCGAGGGGTTGAGCAGCACCACCAGCGTCTCGGGGCCGGACACGTTCGCCGACACGCTGCCGCCCGTGCCGACCAGGGTCGGCACGAAGGTCCAGCCGCCGGCGGCACTCTGCGTGTAGACGGCGAGGCGCTGCGGCTGCAGCCCGTTCAGCACGGCGCCCTGGTACTGGATCACAGCCCGCGCCGGGGTGGTGAGGGTGGCGCCCGCCAGGGTGAAGACCGGGCTCGCCACCGTGAAGCCCGTGGGCAGGCCGGTCGGCGCCGAGCTCGACTCCGTCAGGCTCAGGGTGCCGGTGCCGGTGATGTCACCCGCCGGCACCGCCATCGTGAACGTGCCGTCGGCCGTGGAGAGCGTGCCGCCGGCCGTCGTCACGGAGGACGACACCTGTGCGCTGCCCGCGCTGTACGTGAAC
>JAJYVM010000250.1 GCA_021792015.1 Bacillota bacterium
GCGATCACCCCACATTCAGTATGGTCGGCGTTCCGATCAGCCGCGCCAGGGCCGTGGTCTGCGCCATCTGCTCCGCATAGAGCGCAACGGCCAAGGCCTCGTCCAGCCCCGCGCCGAAGGCCACCAGCCCATGGCTCTGCAGCAGGACCGCGCGGCGGCCGGGGGCCGTGCGCAGCACCTCCATGACGGCGGTGGCCATGTCAGGGCTGCCCGGCGCGGCAAGGCGGGCGACGGGCACCTCGCCGCCCACCAGGCTCGCCTCGCCGGCGATCACGGCCGGGACCGGCCGCCCGCAGGCGGCGAAGGCCACCGCATACGGGGAGTGTGTGTGGACGACGGCGCCGACTTCCGGAAGGGCGGCCAGCAGCCCGAGGTGCATCGGCAGCTCGGAGGTGGGGCGCCGCTCCCCGAAGAGGCGTGTGCCGTCCGCATCCACGACCACGATGTCATCCGCGGTCATGTCGGCATACGGGAGGCTGGTCGGCGTCACCGCCACGCGCCCGCCGCCGCAGCGCGCGCTGACGTTGCCCTCGCTGAGGCGCACCAAGCCCTCGCGGTGCATGGCGCGGGCCGTGCGCCAGACGGCGTCGCGGATCGCTGCGTCATCACGCTGCATGGCAGGTCGCCCAGCCTCTCTGGCGGAATGGGGGCCTGGTGAAAGTGAAGCCGCCCGACCGCCTGTGGAGCTCCGCCTTCGCGCGCCTCTGCCTGGTGGGTTTCTGCTACTACGCCTCCGTTTACCTTCTGCTGTCCGTCATGCCCCTCTACCTTGCCCGGGGCGGCCTTGCCGACATCACGATCGGCGCCCTGCTGAGCCTGATGAACGCCGCGTCGCTGGTGGTGCGGCCCTTCACCGGCTGGCTGAGCGACAGCCATGGGCGCCGGCCGTACATCGCCATCGGTCTGCTCGGCCTCGTGCTCGGCACGGGCGGCCTGCCGTTCATCGGGACGAGCGTGGTCCTGTTCGCCGTGCTGCGGATCGTGCTGGGCCTCGGCTGGGGCAACCTGACGGCCACGGCCAACACCCTGGCTGGCGAGCTGGTGCCGCCGGGCCGCCGCGGCGAGGCCCTGGGCTACTACACGATGTTCGGCAGCCTGGCGCTGGCGGCCGGGCCGGCGGCCGGCCTCTACCTGGCCCACGCGCATGGCTACGCCACCGCCTTCTGGGTCGCCACGGCCTTCGCCGCCGCAGGGCTGCTGCTGACGCTCAGCCTGCCGGAGAGCCGGCGCCCGGAGGCCACGCCCCAGCCCCTGCGGCTCCGGAGCCTGATCAGCGTGCCGGTGCTCGGGCCGGCGGCGCTGGTCGTCGTGCACGCGCTGATGTATGGAGCGCTGGTGAACTTCCTGCCCCTGCTGGCGGCCAGCCGGTCGTTCGGGGACATCGGCCTGTTCTTCACCATCTACGCGGTGCTGCTCCTCGGGCTGCGCAGCGTGGCCGGGCGGCTCTCCGACCGCATCGGCCGGGCGCAGGTGATCGCGCCGGGCCTTTTGTGCGGCGCCGGCTGCATGTTCCTGCTGGCCATCGCCACCCATCGCTGGGAGATGCTCGCGGGCGCGGTTCTCTTCGCGCTGGCGATGGCGGGCGTGCAGCCGCCGTCGCAGGCATGGGGGCTGGACCTGGCGGTCGGCGGCCGGCGCGGCACGGCCATGTCCACGGTCGTCATGGCGCAGGACGTGGGCATCGCGGGGAGCGGCCCCGTGCTCGGCTGGGTGGCCACGCGGGCCGGTCTACCGGCCGCCTTCTGGGTGGCGGGGGCGGCTGGCCTGGCCGGCTTCGTGGGCCTCGCCATCGCCTGGCGGCTCGGACGGGTGCCGCGCCGGGCGCCGGACCAGGCCGCCGCCAGTTGACCCACCGGCCTGGACGGCGAAGGCCCACCCGGCAGCGCCGCCGGCTCGCCCATAGCCGCCGCCACGTGCACGGGGCATCGGAACCGGTCGCACCGCGACCGCGACGGCGGTCGCGGCACAAATCTCCCTACGCGCCCGTCGGTGGGGGAAAGTGCAGCCAGTCGCGCCACATGTCGACGTCCACGCCGTCGGGGTGGTTGAGCTGGCCCGGGCCGGCGCCGGCGATGCCCGTGCCGTACTGCCAGACGATTTGCTTGCTGGCGCGGTCGATCACCAGCACACGGTTGTTGTCGTCGTCGTTGAGCAGGATGTTGCCGTTGGGGAGTTGCGTGGCGTACGAGGGGTGGTTGAGCTCGCCCGACCCCGAGGTCACGTAGTACTCCCAGAGCACCCGGCCGGTGCGGGGATCGAACTCGATCACCGAGCCGGGCTTGCCGTAGCCGCACACCAGCACGTCGCCGCCGGGCAGCGGCTGCGCATCCGAGACGTAGCCGCCGTGCAGGTCCGGCGCCTCGACGTTCCAGAGCACCTGGCCCGCCGGCGACAGCAGGGCGATGCGGTCGCCGCTGATGAAGGACATGAGGATGTCGCCGCCCGGCAGCGGCGTGTCGCCGTTGGGGTAGCCGAAGAGGCCGCTCGCGGGGTCGGTCCGGCAATAGCCCTGCTGCGGCCGGCCCCACTGGCTGATGATCTTGGCGTCGGGCCCGATGACCAGCTCGCGGCAGTTGCGGATGTCCGCCACGATGGTGTTGCCGTCGGGCAGCAGGTAGGCGTCGTCGGGGTAGTTGAGGTGGGTCGGTCCCCCGCCGAGCTGGCCGGGCACGCCGAAGTGCCACGTCACCTGACGGGTGTAGTAGTCGATCCTGATGATGGTGCCGCCGTCCTCGTCGTTGGTAACGATGGACCCGCCGTCGGGCGAGAAGAAGGCGTCGTCGCCGCTGGTGCCGTACGAGCGGGACAGCGCGGTGGTCCGCGGCGCGGGGTAGCGCCACACGATCCGCTTGTCGGGCGTGATTTCGAGGATGCGGTCGTTCTGCTCGTCGGCCACCAGGATGGGGTAGGGCAGGGGGCCGCTCCAGGCCGGCGGCGGGTTCTGGGGGCTGAAGCGGACGGGCGGCAGGCCCGCGTTGGCGGCGGCCGAGCCCGTCGCTGCGCCGGCCTGGCCGGAGGCGGTCGATGCGGCGGCGGCTGAGGCGGTGGCCGATGCGGAAGCTGAGGCGGCGGAATGGACGCGGCCGGTGGCGGAGGCTGTGGCGAGGGCCGGCCGGCTCGCCCCGCCGGGAGACGTGCTCCCCGGTGCGCAGCCTCCGCTCGCCAGGGCCGCCAGCAGGGCAAGGCCCGCGGCCAGCCCGTGGTGCCGGGGGCGGCGGGGGCGGGCGGCTGCGGCAGCCGCTGGGGTCACCGGCGCGGCCGAGGCGGACGCGTCCGCGGTTGCGACGGCGGCAGGCGGGAGGCGCCCGCTGCTGCGTTCCGGGGCCGTCCCGTTGCGTGCGAGCGTGCGGCGTGCGGGCCGCCGGCACGGGCCGGCGGTTGAGCCGTCGCCCAGCGTCATGCGGTAACCACCCTCCCGGCCGCAGGCTCCCGCGCGTCCGGGTGCCAGGCGAGCCGACCTGACAATACACGGGCGCGGCGGCCGCGCGGCAGGCCCTAACGGCTGATGGCGGCGGACCGAACGGACCAGGCGCGGGCTACGGCGCCTCGGCCGCCCTGGTCTCGGCCTGCAGGTTGGCGGCGTAGCTGCGCAGGACGGCGGCCACGTATGTCCGGGTCTGGGCGTAGGGCGGGATGCCGCCGTACTTGGCGACCGCGGCCGGGCCCGCGTTGTATGCCGCCAGGGCCAGCACCAGGGGGTCCAGGCAGAGCCGTTTCGCGCCGGCCACGGGCCGCTGCAGCAGGCAGTCGTGGTACTGGACCTGGTACTGCTTGATCAGCTGGGCGAGATACTGCGCGCCGCCGAGCAGGTTCTGCATCGGGTTGTTGACGTCCGACACGCCGAGGGACTGGGCCGTGGACGGCATCAGCTGCATCAGGCCGCGGGCGCCCGCGCTGCTGACGGCGGCCGGGTTGCCGTTGCTCTCCTGGATCATGACGGCCTCGATCAGGGCGGGGGAGAGGTCGGTGGCCGCAGCCGCCGCGGTCACCTCCGGCGACCAGATCCCCGTGCCCTGCGACTGGGATGTGGGCTGCGGCAGGTTCCCGGACAGGGCGGCCGCCAGCCAGACCACGGTGCCCACGGCGACCAGGCGGACGCCCCAGACCAGGCGGAGCCGCCATGCCCGGCGCTGGCGCCAGGTCATCCGGAGCCGGCGCAGCCTGCACCCCTCCGCCGGCTTCTATGCCAGCGGCGCATGGCGGGATGACCGCATCCGCAATCGGATCGGATGGGCCGGGGGGCAGGGCGGGCCTGCCGCGCCGCGTGTGCGACCCCATCCGCGTGCGGGCCATCGGGGTGCGCGCCGGCCGGATGCGGCTGCGCCCGCCGAAGGCGGAGGCAGCCGCCTGGCCGGTCCTGATCCGGGCTCGCTTCGAGCCTCCCGACGCCCCAGCCCGCCGGCCTACATCGGATCCAGCGGGAAGATGGGGCGCGGCACGGCGCGGTACGGAAAGCGGGCCAGGTCGGGACTGGCGGCTCCCGGAGCGTCGACCTCGATGACCCCGCCGGCGGCCAGGGGCTCGAACGAAGCACGGAAGTGGCCGCGCGACTTGATCAGCAGAAGGCGCGCCCGGCTCGGCTCCAGGCCCACGAAGCGGAAGATCTCGGCGTCGTTGGGCGCCGTCCGCAGCTCGCTCGCCACGATGGCGAAGCTGTCCTCGACGCGCTGCCCGCCGACCAGCAGGACCGCGGTGCGGCCGATCCCCATCCGCATCCCCGTCGACTGGGGGCCGCGCAGCACGAAGCGGCCGTCGCTCAGGGCGTGGACATAGGCGCGCACCCTCACCGGCGCGCCGAAGGCGGGCTCGACCCTGCCGCCGAGGGCGAACTCTGCCTCGCCGCCGACGCCGGCCGCGAAGGCGCGCGCCACGGTGTCGGGATCGTGGATCCAGGCCATCGCGTCGCGAACGCCGGCGTCCAGGCACGTGCGCAGCACGGCGGTCGTGTCGCCGGTGCCGCCGCCGCCGGGGTTGTCGGCCACATCCGCCAGCACGACGGGCCGGGCCGCCCGCCCCATGGCATCCGCCAGGGCTGCGTCCGGCTCCGGCAGGCGCTTCAGGAACTGCCCGCGCAGCTCCCACGCCAGCGCCGCGACGTCGTCCGCCGCCTGCCGGGCCAGCGCGGCATCCCCGTCGGCGACGGCCACGACGCCCAGGCCGGCCTCGCCGAAGTCGTTGTACGGGAAGGCGGGCGCGACGCCCACGCGCAGGATCCCCGCCCGGCCCTCCCACTGCGCGGCCCGCGCCAGCAGGGCGACCATCGGGCCCTCGCCCGTCCGCTGGTTGATCGTCGGCGGCAGCATGGGCGGCTTGGCCAGCGCCTGCACGGGCCGGATGCGGCCGTCCAGCACGCCGCCCAGCAGCCGTGCCGCCTCGACCCCACGCTCGTACATGTCCACGTGCGGGTTCGTGCGGTAGATCACCAGCGCGTCGCTTGAGCCCACCATCGCCCGCGTGAGGTTGGCGTGCAGGTCGAGGACGCAGACGATGGGGACGCCGGGGCCGACCAGGTCGCGGCAGGCCCGCAGGATGTCGCCGTCCCCGTCGCCCGGGTGCCCGCCGTCCAGCCCCTCCGCCAGCATCGCGCCGTGCAGGTCGAGCAGGAGGCCGTCGACGCGGCCGGCGGTCCGGGCCGCCCGGATGCCGTCCAGCAGCCGCCCCTTCATCCACGCGAACGCCGCCGCCGCCACGGGCGCCGATGGCACGGCGTGGGCCGCCAGGGTCGGGATGAGGTCCAGGCCCAACTCGCCGGCCAGGTCCATGAAGCCGCCGATGGCCGTCCGCGTCCCGCGGTGGTGCGCGAAGACCTCCTGCCCCTCCGGGATCCCGTCGGCGCCGAACGCCTCGATCCCCGTGCGAACAGGGCTGAATGAGTTGGATTCGTGGCTGATGCGCCCGATGACCACGCGGTACGCCATGGCGTCATCCCTCCCGCCGGGGGGCTTCCCCGCCGCTGGAGGGATGGCCTGCCACGCAGGCGAAGGCGGAACCTCATGCCTGAGCTGCCATCGCGGGTCTGGCGCTTCATCGTGAGCTCAGCCGCTGCTGGCC
>JAJYVM010000251.1 GCA_021792015.1 Bacillota bacterium
TGGGCGTGGTGATCGAGCGCTACATGACCCCGCCGCCGGCGCCGCCCACGCGGGAGACCCACAACCGCATGGCGATCTTCGGCTACCTGGCCGGCCTGCGCAACACGACGCTCGATCGCACGCTGCAGAACGGATACGACTACCTGTTCTCGGTGGACAGCGACATCCTGATGCCATCCTGGACCCTCAGGCGGCTGCTTTCGGCCGAAAAGGACGTCGTGGCGGCGGCCCTGGTCAACGACGAGTTCTGGAACCTGCCGCCGCGGTATCGCGCGTACAACATGCTGCGAAGGGCCGACTACCCGGGCATGGACGGGGTGCAGGCCTTTCAGCACGTGACCGACATGCCGGATTCCGGTCTGATCGAGGTGGACGTCACCGGGGCGTGCTTTCTCATCGCGCGGCGGGTGCTGGAGGCGGGCTGCCGCTTCGACACCCACCCGGCCGGCGAGGACGTCCCCTTCTGCCAGGCCGTGCAGATGGCCGGCTTTCACCTCTACGGCGATGCGGGGCTGCGCGTGGACCACATGATGGGGCAGCGCACGTTCATCGCGCCCAGCATCCGCGCCGAGATGGCGCAGCCGGTGCCGTACGTCATCCAGCTGCTCTCCGGCGACCGCCGGCGCTTCGACATCCTGTTCGGCCCCCAGGCCACCAGGCACGCGATGTCGCGGATCTGGGCCAGGCTGCTGATCGAGGACATGCGCGCCCTGCCGGGATCCGTCATCCCCGCCGCCTGCGAGGTCGGCGACTTCCACTGGGATCAGGCCGCGGGCATCATCCGCATGAGGCTGGCCGAGGTGCCCGAGCCGCCTGCGCCAGTCCCGGCGCCGGTGGCAGCGGCCCGCAGCCTGCCGCGAAGGGGGGTGGCCGCGGGCGCCGGGCGTCGCTCGGCCTCGGCCCGCTGATCCGGGGACCGCACGCCGCTGCCGGATGCGGCGGCAGGAACCAACCGTCAAGGGAGTGACGAGGGCTCATGTACGTCAATACCAACGTCGCGGCGCTGAATGCGTGGCAGAACCTGGACAACACGCAGGGGCAGCTGACCACCACCCTGCAGCAACTGTCCTCGGGCAACCGCATCAACTCGGCCGCCAACGACCCGGCCGGGCTGGCCATCAGCCAGCAGATGCTGACCCAGATCGACGGCATGCAGCAGGCGTACACCAACGCCCAGTCGGGCATCTCGCTGCTGCAGACGGCGGACGGCGCGCTCGGCCAGATCCAGAACATCCTGCAGTCGATGCGCTCGCTCGCCTCGGAGGCCGCGACCGGGACCAACAACGCGACGGACCTGCAGAACCTGCAGACCGAGATGAACCAGTACGCCTCGGAGATCACGCAGATCACGAACACGACGCAGTTCAACAACGTGAACCTGCTCGGCGGCTCCTTCACCAACCAGGGCATCCAGATCGGCGCCAACCAGAACCAGGACCTGGCGGTGACGCTGGGCGCCGCCGACGCCTACACCCTGGGCGTCACGGGCCAGGGCGCCACGCTCACCGACGCCTCCAACGCCACCAACGGCTATCTGAACACCGGCGCCAACGGCCTGACGCCGAATCAGAACTACTACCTGCAGGTGTACACGCAGGCGTGGTCCGCGACCGGCTACAGCCAGTCCGCTTACAACAACACGACCAGCGTGGCCCTCAGCACGATCTCCGGCACATACAACGGAAACACGACCGACAACATCACGCTGACGATCTACACGAGCGGCACCACGACGTCCGCCGTCTACTACTCGGACAATGGGCACAACATGGCCCAGCTTGGGACTTCGACCGTCCTCGCCGCCGGCTCAACCTTCACGCTGGACGGCGTCACGATGACGCTGGGCGGCACCGGCACGCTGAGCGCCAACGACACGTACACCATCAACCTGACCCTCAACCCGACCAGCAGCAGCGCGACCCTCACCGGGGATGGCTCCACGCTGACAACGACCTCCAACATCCTCGGGCCGCTGAGCACCGGCGAGACGGTGCAGCTCAGCGCCAACGGCCAGGCCTTCAGCTTCCAGGCCGGCGTCGGGTATGTGGGCATGTCGACCATCGGCGTGTCCACCTACAATCCGACCAGCACGGTCTCGCTGGGCACGGCCGCGTACAGCGGCACCGACTACAACACCACGACCGGCCAGGCGACCCTGGCCAACATGACCACGGTGACGGTTCTGGACAACGGCGGCAGTGCCGCCAGCAGCTACATCAACGGCACCGGGGACGCCACGGCGACCACCGGCATCAGTGTCCTGACCCAGGGCGACGCCCAGTCGGCCCTGACCATCATCGACAACGCGATCAACAACGTCAGCAACGAGCGCGCCAACGTCGGCGCCTACCAGAACCGGCTCCAGTTCGCGAGCTCGGACCTGCAGACCTCGCAGCAGAACCTGCAGGCCGCCCGGGCCGGCATCACCAACGCCGACATGGCGCTGGCCATGTCCCAGCTGAGCCAGGAGCAGATCCTGCAGCAGTCGGGCGTGGCGATGCTGGCCCAGGCCGACGCGATGCCCCAGGCGCTCCTGAAGCTCCTGCCCTAACGGGTAGTCCGATCTGAGGGCTGAGCGGGCGGGGGGCCCAGCGCCCCTCGCCCGCAGCCACGGAGGTGATCGCCGTGGGCGCGACCCAGTACGAAGCCGCCAAGGTCAGTGTGCTGCCCCGGGAGCTCTGGCCTTCGGCGGCCTATGGAGGCATCCTCCAGCTGATCGGACGCGCCGGGCGGGCCATCGCCCGCGCGGACCTTCCGGACGCGCACAACGCGCTGATCCAGGCGCAGCAGATCGTGGTCGCCCTGCGGGCCAGCCTGCAGCCGGCGGGCGGGGAAATGAGCACCCGCCTCGCCGACCTGTACGACTACATGCTCGCGGAACTGGTGCAGGCCAACATCGGCAAGGACAGGGACCGGCTGGACCGGCTCGTGCAGGTGGTGGGACCGCTGCGCGACGCCTGGGAGGCGGCCGGGCGCCAGGTCCTGCAGGGCCTGCCCCAGGCGGGGGAGCGATAGGCCATGGGCATCGCATCCGGCTCGAGCTCGCTCAGCATGACCAACCTGTTCAACAACTCGCAGCTGCTCGGCACGCTGTTCCCCTCGCTGAACATGTCCGCCATCCAGGCGGCGTTTCAGAGCCAGGAGCTGCAGATCGAGCAGCCGCTGACCAACGCCAGCAGCCAGCTCGGCACCCTCTCGGCGCCGCTGAAGGCCTGGCAGACGATGCAGGCGGACCTGCAGACGCTCCAGACCGACGCGGTGACCCTGAGCGGCACCTCGCTGTACCAGAGCATTACGGCCAGCTCGACGGACCCAGCCGCCGTGACGGCCTCCGGCAGCGGCCAGGGCACCTTCGGCAGCTACCAGGTCGCCATCAACAGCCTCATGGCGCCGGAAATCGTCAACGGCACCGGCCAGGCCAGCAGCAGCACGGCCCTGGGCCTCAGCGGCAGCTTCTCGATCAACGGGACCAGCATCAGCGTGTCGAGCTCCGACTCGCTGAGCCAGCTCGCCAGTGCCATCAATGATGCCAACGCCGGCGTCACGGCCACGGTGATGAACACGGGCAGCGGCTCAACCCCGTATGTGCTGAACCTGGCCTCGACCGAGGGCAAGACGATCACCTGGTACGACCCGAACGGCATCCTGCAGAAGGTCGGCATCCTCAACGCCAACGGCACGATCAACGACCAGGTCCAGGCAGCCAGTCCCGCCTCATACAGCATCAACGGGGTGTCGCTCACCAGCCCGACGAACTCGGACACCAGCACCATCCCGGGCGTTACCCTGAACTTCCTCGGCACCACGGGCAGCGTGCCGGCAACGGTGAGCGTGTCGCAGAACACGGCCGCCATCCAGCAGGCGCTGAGCCAGTTCGTGAGCGATTTCAACCAGTTCCTGAGCGACAGCCAGACCAACACCGGCCAGGGCGGCGCCATCGAGGGCAACGCCACCATCAACGCGGTCACGGACCAGCTGATGTCGATCGTGACCAGCTCCATGGCCAGCCAGCCCTCCAGCATGAGCAGCCTGGCGGACCTCGGCATCTCGCTTTCGGCGCCCGTGGGCAGCCCGAACAATTTCACCATGTCGCTGAACAGCACCACGCTCCAGTCCGCGCTGCAGAGCAATCCCAGCGGGGTGGCCGCGCTCCTGGGCGGCTCCGGCGGGCTGGCCACCCAGATGCAGTCCCTGCTGAGTACCGCGCTCGGATCCAACGGAGGCGTGACAGCTGCCATCTCCACCCTGCAGAGCCAGCAGCAGACGCTGGAGAATGACCTCGGCAACTCAAACAGCGCCATGAATCAGATGGTGAACCAGCAGCTTCAGGCTCTGCAGGCTCAGTTCAGCACGATGCTGTCGACCATGGTCTCCATGGCCGGCCAGAGCTCCGCCATCTCCGCCTACACGAACTACCAGTACTCGCAGTCCGTGAGCGGCGGGACCGTCGGATGATGGCGGTCGCCTCACTCGGCGTGTCCGTGCGGGCGGCGGTGCCCGGCGACGCGGAGGGCATCGTCGCCCTGCTGGACACCGTGGCGCATGAAGGGAGCCTGGGCATTCCCCGGGCGCCGCGGCGGGCGGCCGAGGAGCGGGCCGCCCTGGCCGCGCTTCCACCCAGCCTCGGCGGGGCTTGGGTCGCGGTCCAGACGGGTGTCGTCGTCGGCCACCTGCTGGCGGCACGGGGACCGGTGCCGTACCGCGACCACCTGGCCGAGATCGCGGTCGCCGTCGACCGGCGGCGCCGGGGGCATGGCATCGGCGGCGCCCTGCTCGACCAGGGGCTGGCCTGGGCTGGGGCACACGGCCTGTTGAAGGTCTGCGCGAGCGTCTTCGCCGACAACACGGCGGCCCTGCGGCTATTTGCAAGCCGCGGGTTCGCGGCGGAGGGGACGCGGCAGGGACAGTTCCGCGTCGAGGGGGTGAGCCGTGATGAGATCTTCCTCGCCCGGTTCCTGGGATGACCTGCTCTGGCGGCTGCGCGCGGAGATGGCGGCCGCCGAGGCGGGCGACTTCGCGGCCGTCGCGGCCCTGGCGGCCGCAGCGACCGTGAGCGGGCCACCGCCCGATCTCGCCACGGAGGCCATGGCCGTGCACCTGCATGAGCGCCTCGTGCGGCTGATCCTGGGACAGGTGAGCGACGTCCAGCGACGGCTCACCCTGCTCAGCGCCCTGGTCCGCCCGGACCGCGGCAGGTTGGACGTGCGCCTCTGAGGGCTGCCGGGACATCCACCTGCATGGCCCGCCCGCCGCGACCGGACGGTCGCGGGCGGGCCGGGTTTAGCCAGACTGTCCCGGCTTGCCCTCTGCCGGCGGCGGCTGGAGCGCACGCTCGTTTTCCGCCCGCACGGCGTCGTAGACCTCGCGGCGCAGCACCGCCGTCTCCCGTGGCGCCGTGATGCCGAGGCGGACCTGGGCGTGCGCCCCGTGCCCCTGCACCGAGATGACTGTAATCGTCACATCGTTGCCGATGACGATACTTTCGTTGACCCTCCTGGTGAGAACCAGCACGGCAAGCCCCTCCCGCGCGCCGCGAAGCGGCCCATCAGACTCGGGGACTTCGCTTGGCGCCGGCCCTCCACCTTCTGCTCCCATGGAAGCGATGCACAATGTGTGCGGCCGCGGCCCCACCGCGGGGCATCTCACCACCGGCCCGACCGCGCACAATGAAGGGTCCGGGCCGCTCGCCAGCGCGGGCGGCGGCGCATGGCGGCAGGCAGTGGCCGCTTCAGGGATGGGGTTCACTTGGGCCAGTTCATCGTCATCGACCCAAGCCTGCATGGATGCACCGGCCGGCCACTTCTTCGAGCGCGCGGCCCATGTGCTGACGGCCGCTTCACGGCGCGGGTTTGCGCCACTGCTGGCCACCAGCCGGCCGTGCCCCGCGGACATTGGCCAGCCGCTCCCCATTCCGGTGGTGCCCACCTGCAGCCATGACGCGAACGGCGTCTTCCGCGGTTCCCACGGGATGGCGGAAGTCACACTCGCCGAGCACGTCCGTGCCTTCACGGCTGAAACCAGCGACCTCCTGGC
>JAJYVM010000252.1 GCA_021792015.1 Bacillota bacterium
GATGCCGGTCGGTGGAGCCGTCGATTCGGTGAGCGTCACGGTATCGCCCTCCGGGATGGCCCCGGGGGCAATCGTGACCAAACAGGCCCCGTCAGCAGTCACGAGGCTGCCGCCGGCCGCGCCGACCGTGTTGGCGACCGGAATCGCGAGCCCGCTGCCCCCCCTCGCGCTCACGGGGGCCGTCACGGTGAGCGCCAGGGCGTTGCTTGTCAGCCCTGAGGCGCTGTAGACGGCTACCGACACGGTGCCGGCGGCGAGGCCGGGTGGAACGGTGGTCATGACCTGATCCGTCAGCCAACCGGCCTGGGGTGGGCTCTGCCGCAGGGTGACGGTCCCCTGGCGCCAGTAGACCGCGCCGGCCACCGTCCCGAAGTCGTTGCCGGCAAGCGTGACCGGTGTGCCCACCGGGCCCGAGGCCGGGTTGATGGCCGTCAGCACGGGCGGTGAGGCGGTGACCGTGAACGGCTGGGTGTTGCTATCGACGCCTGTCGTGCTGTTGTATACGGCGACGGCGACCGTTCCGGGCGACAATCCCGGTGGGACGGAGGTCGCGATGCTCCCGGCTGACCAGGCGGCCGCCGGTGGGGCCTGCCGCAGGGTGGTGGTCCCCTGGCTCCAGTAGACCGCGCCGGCCACAGTCCCGAAGCCGCCGCCGGACAGGGTGACCGGTGTGCCGGCGGGGCCCGAGTCCGGGGTGACGGCGCTGAGCCCGGACTGGTAGGAGAACCGGTCGGCCCCGCTCGTCGCGCTTTGGCCGTTCGGGCTCGCCACCGTCACCTGCACGCGGGTGCCGGCCGTCCCGCCGGGGGACACGGCGTCGATCGCGGTGTCCGAGGCGACCAGGAAGGCGGCGGCGGGCACGCCGCCAAAATAGACCGCCGTCGCGCCGAGAAAGCTGTTTCCGCTGATCGTAACGGCGGTGGCGCCGGCCGCCGGACCGGCAGCCGGCGTGACCGCGGTCACGACCGGCGATCCCACGTACGTGAACTGGTCCGCGCCGCTGGTGGGGCTTGGGCCCTCCGGGGTCGTCACCGTGACGTCGACTGTCTGGCCGGCCGGTCCCCCGGGGGAGACCGCGGTGATCGCGCGGTCCGACAGAAGCGTGAAGCTGGTCGCGGCCACGCCGCCGAAGCGGACCGCCGTCGCGCCCGTGAAGCCGCCGCCGGCGATTGTCACGGTCGTGCCGCCTGCCGGCGGACCGTAGGCCGGGGTGACCCCGGCCACCTCGGGCGCCGCCACCGGCGTGCCCGCCGCGTAGGTGTACGCGTCGGTGACCGTCGTGATGCGGCTGCCGTTCGGCCCGGACGCGGTGAGGACATCGCTGCCGGCCGGGGGCGCCACGGCGGCGGGCGTGTAGGTCACCGCCACGTGACCGTTTTGGTCGGCGCTGAAGACCTGTGGCGTGGCCAGCACCGGCACTCCGCCGGCCGATGCTGTGCCGGTGCCCGAGAACGACAGAAAGACCGGCGCGAAGGCTGCCGGAGCGCCCGCGGCCGTGGCGACGCTCACGGTGACCGATACCGGCTGGCCGGAAGGAAGACTGCCTGGCGGGGCGATCGGACGGGGCGCCATGCCGTAGAGGGCGATCTGCCCGGGTGACGTGCCCTCATACGCACCGATGTCGCACACCAGGGCCGGGCGGGGAAAGCCCCGCTGGTCGAAGCCACCCACCGGCGCGGTGGCGCAGGCGGTCGGGTCGCCGGCCTCGCGGGCCGCGCTGCCTGAGCCAAGCGCCATCGTCTGCGTCGGGCCGCCGTTGGCGGCGAGCGGGCCCAGCTCGGGGTTGCCGTTCAGCCAGCCGGCGGTGGTGCTGCCGCAGGTCGTGTCGGGATATTCCAGGTTGGGCGAGCCCGTGACCGTTCCCCCGGCACAGTTGCCGCCCTGGATGGGGGCGGCAAGCAGCGTGTTGGCCAGCGCGCCGCCACCATAGAGGTTGCCGCCGCCGGTACCCGCGCCGTTGCCGCTCAGCGTGACGTTGGCGGCGGACAGGGTCGCACCGTTGTCGATCCCGCCGCCGTGGAGGATGGCGGTGTTGTTGCTGAATGTGGCGTTGGCGAGCGTGAGCGTCCCGCCGTTATCGATGGCGCCCCCGTCGGAGCTCGCCTGGTTGTCGCTGAAGGTGGCGCCGGACACCGCCGCCGTCGCGGTCGTATCGATGGCGCCGCCATCCGCGGCGCTGTTGCCGCTGAAGGTGGACGTGAACACGCGCAGCGTGCCCGTCCCGCCGCTGTTCGCGATGGCGCCCCCGCCCGAGCTGGCGCGGTTGCTGGTGAACGAGGCGCCGGAGATGGTCAGCGAGGCGGAGTTGGCGATCGCGCCGCCGGCCCCGCAGGTGTGGTTGCCGGTGAAGCTGGTGTCGGCCACCGTCAGCGTCCCGGCATTGGTGATCGCGCCGCCGGGGTTGCCGCCGGAGGCGCAGAGACCGCTGTTGTCGCTGAAGCTGGAACCCGAGACTGTCATCGCGGCGCCGCTGTTCTCGATGGCGCCGTCGGTGTTCTGGCTGAACGCGGCGTTTGTGACGGACACGTCCGGCACGATGGTGAACAGCGCGCCGTTGGAATCGAATACGCCGGTTGTGGTCTCGGTCCGGAGGGCGGCGTCCGTGTTGCCGCTGAAGGCGGAGTTGGCGACGAAGATGGTGACGCGCTGGGCAAAACCGCTCGGCAGCGAGTAGTCGCCGATGGCAGCACCGCCGGCGTTCCCGCTGAACGCCGACCCGGAGACGCTCAGCGAGCCCGCGGCGATGGCGATCGCGCTGCCCCGGCCGCTGCCCGCGGTATTGCCGCTGAAGGTGGTGTTGGACACGGTCGTGCTCCCACCGTACAGGTCGATCGCCCCGCCCGAGGTGTTGGCGCGGTTTCCCTGGAGGGTGGCGCCGGACACGGTCAGGACAGAGCCGCCGTCATACTCCCCGGGTACGATGGCGTCGACGTAGATTCCGCCGCCATCCCCCTGGCCGGGAAGGCCAGCGCTGGCCCCGTTTGCGGCCGGGCCGCCGCCGCCGCCGGAAGCCGTGTTGGCGGAAAGGGTGCTGCCTGTCACCGTCAGGTTGCCGCCCAGGGTGAACACGGCGCCGCCCATTCCGTCACCGCCGCCGCCGCCCCCGTTGGCGAAGCCCGTGCCCCCGCCGAAGCCCGCGAACCCGGAGGCGCCCGCCCCGGCGCCGCCGCCGAACCCGCCGCTGCCGCCCTCGTCGTACTGGCCGCCGCCGCCGCCGCCGCCGAACCCGCCGTTGGCACCGAGGGGACTGCCGCCGCCGCCGCCGCCGTACCCGCCGGGGGCTCCGGCTGAGCCCCCGTTCGGCCCGCCCCCCGCGCCGTTGTCGCTGCCTGTGCTACTGGCGCCGTTTCCCTGCATGCCGCCGCCACCGCCGGAAGTGACCATCGAAAAGAGCGGACCGCCGGCACCCCCGCTGCCCCCAAGGCCCCCGCCGCCGCCCTGGCCGTCGCCGGTCTGACCGCCCCCGGCGCCGCCCTGGGCGCGGTTGCCCTGAAGCAGGCTGTCCAGCAGGGTTACAGTTCCGCCATGCGCGAAAATCGCCCCGCCCATCCCCGCGCCGCCGCCGCCATCGTCCGCCCCGCTGCCGCCCTGCGCGAGTCCGCCGGTCAGCTCGATCCCCTTGAGGGTCAGGCTGCCGCCGAGACCGGGCACGATGGTCGTCGTCGCCGCGGACACGTCGGCGGGTGTCTGGTACTGGGGGCATTGGATCGGGTTGGAGCCGGCGTACGTGGACGATGCGCACGACGCCGACAGCGGCGCCGCGACGTCGAAGAAGCGAAAGGGCTGGCTGCTTTTCCGCTCGACCACCGCCAGCCGGCCGTAGACCGCGCTTTCCACCGTCACCGCGTCGATGATCGCCGGCAGCCCGTCCGGGCCGTCGCTGTAGTTGTTCACCGCGGTGAGCACGTAGGGGTTGTCCACCGGATTGAGGACGATCGTGTACGGGCCGTTCAGGCCCCTGCCCAGGCGCGGGCACTCGCCGCTCGCGTTGTGGTCCTGCGCCGCCTGCAGGGCGTTGATCAGGGCGCCTCCGGCGCCCACCGAGGCGCCACCGCATTCGCTGTACGCGTGGATGGTCGTCCCGGTCTGCGCCGCCGCCGGCGCGGACGCCAGAAGTCCCACAGGTGAAGCAATCGCCACCATGCTGACCGACGCAACCAACAGCCTGCGCAGCCGCCACCTGAGGCCCGAGTGCATTCGACTGCGTCCCCTTCCCGCGCGCCAACCCGTCCGGTGTGCCAGGCGGCTCGGGGGAAGGGGTAGCCTCGCGCGTGTCGACTTACCCGCAGCGGGAATGCCCACCTGCCTTGGGCGCCCGCGCCTGTGCGGTCCATGCGACGGCGCTCAGGGGAACGACCCAGTAAGGGAAGCCCAGGGAATGGTACGCCAGGGGCCGCAATGCGATGGCGTCCCGGAGGTGGCGGTTGACAGAGCGGGCTGCGCGCGGCCGGGCGCCCGCCGCCCGGCGCGTCAGGAGCGACCCTCTCAGCCGGCGGGCGCCCGCCTCGCCGGCGTGTCAGGAGCGGCCCCCTCAGCCGGCCAGGGCTCCGGGCCCGACCTCCGCCAGCGACCGCAGGCCGGCCATGCCCATGGTCAGGTCGACCTCGGCCCGCAGGTCGCGCAGCACCTGGTCCACGCCCTCCCGGCCGGCCGCGGCCAGGGCGTACGCATACAGGCGCCCGATGAAGACGGCCCTGGCCCCGAGGGCGAGGGCCTTGACGACGTCCGCCCCACTCCGGATGCCGGAGTCCATCAGCACGGCGGTGTGACCGCCCACGGCCGCCACGATCCCCGGCAGGGCGTCCAGGGCCGCGATGGCCCCGTCGACCTGGCGCCCGCCGTGATTGCTGACCACGATGCCGTCGGCGCCGTGGGCGACAGCATCGCGGGCGTCGTCAGGATGCAGCAGCCCCTTCACGAGCAGGGGCACGCGGGTGACGGCGCGGATCCGGTCGAGGTCTTTCCACGTGAAGCCGGGGTTGGCGTAGACGCGCAGGAACAGCTGCACGGTCTCGGCCATGCTGGCCCCGGCGCCGAGGCGCGCCTGAAACACGGGGTCGCTCACATAGTTGGCGATGCCCTGGCCGCTGAAGAAGGGCAGGTAGCCCGTGCGAAGGTCGCGCGGCCGCCAGCCGAGCAGCGTGGTGTCGACGGTGACGACGAGGGCCGAGTAACCGCTGCGCTCGGCCCTGGCGATCAGGCTGGCGACGATCTCGGGGTCGGTGCCGGGATAGAGTTGAAACCACCGTGGCGCATCGCCCATGATGGCGGCGACCTCCTCCAGCGGCGTGGAGGAGACCGTGCTGAGGACGAGGGGGATGCGCAGGGCCGCGGCCGCCGCGGCCGGCGGGCGCTCGGCCTCCCCGTGCAGGACGCTCTGCACGCCGACCGGCGCCAGCCCGAACGGCACCGGAAACGGCGTTCCGAGCACGGTGGTGGAGAGATCCCGCTCGGAGACGTCGCGCAGCAGGCGAGGCACGATGCGCCACCGGTCGAACGCCGTTAGGTTGGCCCGCATCGTGGCTTCCGTGCCGGCGCCACCGGCCACATAGCCCCACGGCCCGGGCTCGAGCGCCGACTCCGCCCGCCGGGCCCAGTCCTCCGCAGTCACCGTCCCGAGCGACCCGCCCGTCTGATGGATCTCCAGCTGGCGGTCCAACCCATAGCGAGGCAACCCCAGGCCCCCCACGCCAGGATTCGCCCTAGGGGTGGCCGCTGACCTCCAGGGCTGCCGCCGCCTGCGCTTCGGCGTCGACCGCCCGCCGCTCCCCCTCGCCCCGCAGGAGTGAGGTCAGCACACCCACCGCGGCGCAGGCCGCACAGACCAGCAGCGCATCCCGGAAGCCCGTGACGAACGTTTGCTGCAGGGCGGCGATGCGGGCGGGGGCGAGGTGGCCGCTCGGGCTGGCCAGCGCCGCTCCCGCCGCCGCGCCGCCCAGGATGGCGAACACGGCTCCGGCCAGCGCCACGGAGAGGCTCTGGCCAACCGTGCGGCCCGTG
>JAJYVM010000253.1 GCA_021792015.1 Bacillota bacterium
GCGTGTTCTTTCGTGAACGTCGCACCCCGAAGCCAGGGATGGCGTAGGCCTAGCCAGGATGCTTCTGCCAGGGAGGGCGTAGGCTTAGCTGGGATGCTTCTGCCAGGGATGGCGTAGGCCATGCGTGATGCATTACGGAGGGGTGTCCGAGCGGTTGAAGGTGCGGCTCTCGAAAAGCCGTGTGCCTGAGAGGGCACCGTGGGTTCGAATCCCACCCCCTCCGCCATCTTTTCGCATCGGGAACCGGGTCCGGTGAACGCGCCGCGCATTCGCGGCGCGCACAGAGCAAAGGCTTCGGAAGGGTACGCAAGTGGATTAAGCGGCACGCCTGGAGAGCGTGTGTGGGCGAAAGCCCACCGCGGGTTCGAATCCCGCCCCTTCCGCCACTTTTTGAGCGCTTGGCCGTGCTAGACGGGGAGGCAGCGGTGCCCTGAACCCGCAATCCGCTACAGCGGGGTCGATGGGCCGCCCGAGGCCCCGGCGCGCAGGGTCCGGTGCGGCAGGCAGGCGTTGACGGTCGGGTCCCGCGCAACGTGCGTCCGTGAACCCCGCCAGGTCCGGAAGGAAGCAACGGTAAGCGGGTGCGCGCGTGTGCCGCGGGGTTGCCGGGCCCGAGTCGGGTCTGTCGCGTGCCGCCTGAGCGTTCGCGGTCGACGGCGGACGCACGGCCATATTTGTTATGTTGGTGAGGGCGCCGCATGCGCGGCGCCCTCGCTGCCATCGTTCCCGGGCAGGCGGGAGGGTTGGGGCCTGGACGCCTACCGCGCGCTCTACCGCACCTGGCGGCCGCGGCGCTTCTCGGAGATGGTCGGGCAGGAGCACGTGACCCGCACGCTCCGCAACGCCCTTGCGGCGGGGCGGCTGCATCACGCCTACCTCTTCTGCGGCCCGCGCGGCACCGGCAAGACGACCGTGGCCCGCATCCTGGCCCAGGCGGCCAACTGCCTGCAACCCCGGCAGGGCGAGCCCTGCGGGACCTGCGCGAACTGCGAGGCCATCGCGGGCGACCGTTTCCTCGACCTGCAGGAGATCGACGGGGCCAGCAACCGCGGCATCGACGAGGTGCGCGGGCTGCGCGAGGACGCGCGGTACGCCGCCATCGCCGGCCGCGCCAAGGTTTACATCATCGACGAGGTGCACATGCTGACGGAGCCGGCGTGGAACGCCCTGCTGAAGACCCTGGAGGAGCCGCCGGCAGGCACCATTTTCATCCTCGCCACCACAGACCCGCGCAAGATCCCGCTCACGGCCCTGTCGCGCTGCCAGCGCTTCGACTTCCACCGGTTCACGGAGGCGGAGATCGCGGCCCGGCTGCAGGAGATCTGCACCGCCGAGGGCATCGGGATCGCGCCGGAGGCGCTGGCGGCCGTGGCGCGCCGGGCGGAGGGCGGCATGCGCGACGCGCTCAGCCTGCTCGACCAGGGCATCGCGTACGCGGGGGCGGCACTGTCGGTGGACGACGTGGCGGCCATCGCGGGCGCCGCGGACGAGGCGGGCATCCTGCGCACCCTGGCCGCGGTGGCGGCCGGCGACGCCGCGGGGGCGATGGCCGAGGTCGAGCGCTTCCACGTGGACGGGCGCGACTTCGGGCAGGTGGCGCGGGATCTGGCGGGGACCCTGCGCGACCGGTTGGTGGCGATGCTGACGCGCAGCGCGGCGGCCGGCGGCCCCCTGGCCGGCTGGTCGGACCGGGCCCAGCTGCTGGCGGCCATCGACGCGCTGGCGGCGGCGGAGGCCGATATGCGCCGCAGCGGACAGCCGCGCTTCGTGCTGGAGGTGGCGCTGCTGCGGCTCGTGGCGGGTGTCGCGACGGCCGCCGCGGCCGCCGCGACACCCGCCGTGGCCCAAGCGCGCAGGGCGGTCGCGTCGCGCGCAGCGGTGCCCTCCGCCGCTTCGGTCCCCACGCGCAGCGCGACCGGCGATGCGCTCCCCTCCCCCGCCCCGGCCGAGGGCGCCAACGCGCTTTCCCCGAGCTCGGCTTTGCCACAGGGGGGCCTGCAACCGCGGGCGGCGGCGCCTGCCGCGGACGAGCGGCCCGCCTCTTCTGCCGCGGCGCCCGTGGAGGATCGGGTGCCCGCCGGCAGGCAGCAGGCTGCCGCCGCGCTGGAGCCGGTCCGGCGTGCCGCGGGCGACGACCAGATGGGCGACGTGGTGGCGCGCTGGGGGGAGGTTCTCGCCCGCCTGAAGCCGGCGACGCAGCATATGCTGCGCTTCGCGCGGCCCATCGCCGCCAGCAAGCGCCGCCTGGTCCTGCGCGTCGCGGGGCCGCATGAGTATGATTTCCTCAAGCGGCGCATCGGCGAGATCGGGCAGGCCGTGGCGGGCGTCATGGGCGGCAGTTGGGGTGTCGACCTCATGACCGACGCGCCGGCCGGCGAGTCCGACCTGGCGGAGTTGGCCACCCAGATGTTCGACGGCGAGCTGATCCAACCCGGGGCCAGGCCGCGTAAAAAGGACGACGACGTCCCGTTCTGAGCGCCCCGACCGCTTCAGGAGGTGGCTCGGTGAGCTTCGGCGAGATGCAGCGCATGATGCGCCAGGTGCAGAAGATGCAGGCGGACATGCAGCGGGTGCAGGAGGAGGCGGGCCAGCGGTCCGTGGAGGCGACGGCCGGTGGCGGCGCGGTCAAGGCCGTGTGCAACGGGCACGGGGAGTTGCTGTCGGTGACGATCGACCCCGGCGCCGTCGATCCGGCCGACGTGGAGATGCTGCAGGACCTGGTGGTCGCGGCGGTCAACGAGGCCGCGCGCAAGGCGCGGGACACGATGAACCAGGAGATGGCCAAGATCACGGGCGGGATGCGCCTGCCGCCGGGGCTGGGCTTGCCCGGTTGAGCGCGCGCTACCCCGGCCCCATCGCCCGCCTGATCGAGGAGCTGAACCGCCTGCCGGGCGTCGGCCCCAAGACGGCGCAGCGTCTCGCCTTCCATCTCCTCGACCGGCCGCAGCAGGAGGTCGCGCGCCTGGCGGAGGCGATCGTCGCGGCCCGGACCCAGGTGCGGCCGTGCAGCGTCTGCTGCAACCTCACGGACCAGGATCCCTGCGCGCTTTGCCAGTCGCCGGCCCGCGACGGGACGGCGATCTGCGTGGTCGAGGAGCCCAAGGACGTGGCCGCCATGGAGAAGACCGGCGAGTTCCGCGGTCTCTATCACGTCCTGCATGGCGCCATGTCGCCGGTGGACGGGATCGGTCCCGACCAGCTGCGCGTGCGCGAGCTGCTCCGGCGGCTGCACGGCGGCGAGGTGGCCGAGGTGATCCTCGCCACGGATCCCGATGTCGAGGGCGAGGCGACGGCGCTCTATCTGGCGCGGCTGATCAAACCGCTCGACGTCCGCGTCAGCCGCATCGCCCGCGGGGTGCCGGAGGGCGGCGACCTCGACTACATCGACGAGGTCACCCTGGGCCGCGCCCTGCAGGGCCGCCGCGACATGTAGGCCGCGGGCCGGGCATAGCCTTTCCGCGGAGGCGGTTGGGCGATGCGCAGCCCGGGGCGGGAGCTGGCGCGCACCGGGATCCCTGTCGAGCTGGCGGCGGCGCAGGCCGAGCTGGCGGCGGCCGAGGCCCTGTTCAACATGGCCCGTGAGCCGGCGCTCGTGGACCACGCCATCCACCGGCTGCTGGCGGCGGAGGGCCGGCTCGGCTACCTGCTGCATCTTGCCCGCGCGGAGGCGCACGATGCCTGACCTGGGTGTGCTCGGCGCCTACCTGGCAGGCGCGCTCGCCGTGTACATCCTGCTGCGCTGGCTGCGGCGGCCCGCGGGCCTGCTCCTGGCCGGCGCCTACCGCCTGGTTCTGGGCGGACTCGCCATCTGGGCGCTCGACGCCCTGGCCCACCCCATCGGCCTCCGCGTGGCCCTCAATCCGGCCAGTGCCCTGACGGTCGGCCTGCTCGGCATCCCGGGGCTCGCCCTGCTGCTGGTGCTCGGCGGCCTCGCCTAGGCCCGGGTTGCTCGCGCGCGCCCGCCTTTGCTAAACTGGCAACACGTTTTCCCAAGGCAAAGGGAGCGAGCCCGCTTGAGCACGCGCGTGCGGTACGCGCCCAGCCCGACCGGCACGCTGCACGTCGGCGGCGCGCACACCGTCCTCTTCAACCTGCTGTTCGCCCGCCGAACCGGAGGCCGCTTCATCCTGCGCTTCGAGGACACGGACCGGACGCGCTCGAGCGAGGGCTCCGAGCACGCGATCTGCGACGCGCTGCGCTGGCTGGGCCTGCTGTGGGACGAGGGCGTGGGCGCCGGTGGCGCCTACGGGCCCTACCGGCAGACGGAGCGCCTGCCGCTCTACCAGGCGGCGGCCGCGCGGCTGCTCGCCGCGGGCGGCGCGTACGAGTGCTTCTGCACCCCGGAGGAGCTGGAGAGCCGCCGCGAGGAGGCGCGCCAGGCGGGCCGCCCACCCAAGTATGACGGCCGCTGCCGCGACCTGTCCGCGGCGCAGCGCAGCGCGCTGCGCGCACAGGGACGCACGGCCGCGCTCCGCCTGCGCCTGCCGCCACCCGAGAAGCTGGTCGTCCATGACCTCATCTACGGCGATGTCGAATTCGACACCGCGGAGCTCGACGACTTCGTGATCGTCAAGTCGGACGGGCTGCCGGCGTACAACTTCGGCGTCGTCGTCGACGACACGGCCATGGCCATCACGCACGTGATCCGCGGGGACGAGCACCTGTCGAACACGCCGAAGCAGATCCTCCTCTACCGGGCGCTCGGCTACGATCTGCCGATCTTCGCCCACGTGCCCATGATCCTCGGCCCCGACCGCCACAAGCTGAGCAAGCGCCACGGCGCCACCTCGGTCGATGAGTTCCGCGACCGCGGCTTTGTGCCGGAGGCGCTGGTCAACTACCTGGCGCTCCTCGGCTGGTCCAGCCCTGACGGGCGCGAGATCCTGACCTTCGAGGAGATGGCGCGCACCTTCGACCTGGAGCGCGTCAGCAAGTCGGCGGCGGTCTACGACGAGGACAAGATGACCTGGATGAACGCGCAGTACCTGCGCCGGCTCCCGCCTCTGGACCTGTGCGAGCGGGCGGCGAGCTGGCTCGATGCCGCTGGCGTGCCGTGGCGGCAGGCCGATCCGACCTGGCTGACCGCCGTGGTCGAGGCCGTGCGCGAGCGCGTGCGGACCCTCACCGAGCTGCCGGACGCCGTCCGCTACTTCTTCGCCCCGCCGGGTAGCCTCGATCCGGAGGGCGTGCGGCGCCATATGCGCGACGGCACGCCCGCGCTGCTGGCCGCGGCCGCCGACCGGCTGGAGTCGCTGCCGGCGTTCTCCGCGGAGACGGCGGAGGCCGCCTACCGGGCGCTAGCGGAGGAGCGGGCCGTGAAGCCGGCGGAGATCATTCACCCGACGCGCCTGGTCCTGACGGGCCGGACCGTTGGGCCGAGCCTGTTTCTGGTCATCGCGCTGCTCGGACGCGACGAAACCTGTCGCCGCCTGCGCGCGATCGGCTTGCCGGCGGCCTGAAGCGGCGCTATAATGACTCTGCTTCGCTGGGGGATCGTCTAGCGGTAGGACTCGAGACTCTGGATCTCGGTGCGGAGGTTCGAATCCTCCTCCCCCAGCCAAATTTGCCGGTATCGTCTAGAGGCCTAGGACGCCGCCCTCTCACGGCGGTAACCCGGGTTCGAATCCCGGTACCGGTACCAAGCAGTTCGGCGGTCCTTCCGGTGGTGTGCGGCATCGGCCACGTGGCCGAGCCGCAGGGTGCTGCGGTGTCGCTGGCGCGTTCTGCCCGGCGAGCCAGACAGTCGCCCGTTGACCCCGGCCGCGCGTGGCTGTAAGGTGAGCAGGCGCCGTCGTTGCGGCAACGCCGCGGTTGACTGGCGAGGTCCGATTTGATAGGATCTTGACTTGCGTCGGCTCTGCCGGCGGGCGGACCTTGGCAACTGAACAGTGTGTGGGGAAAAGGGTGAAGGCGGCCCGTTAATTCAGTCTTCCCTGGGGCCGGAAGGTCACCGGGGGGGCAGCGAGATACGAAGGATCACCGTCTGTGGCGAGAGC
>JAJYVM010000254.1 GCA_021792015.1 Bacillota bacterium
GCATGTACTTGGTCCACTGCGCCGGGTTCATGTAGCCGATGGCCGGCCCCTGCGCATCCCAGGCCGGCTGCAGCAGCTGCACGCTCTTGCTCACCAGCGCCGCATTCAGGTCCGTGTTGGCCGCCAGCAGGTCCTTCACGGCCCCGGCCGGGTTCTTCTGCGCGTACTGCTCCCCCGCCACCTCGGCCGCCACAAACCGCCTGACCAGGCCGGGGTCGGTCTGCATCAGGTGCTCGGAGGTCACCATCACCAGCTCGTCGTAGGTCGGCACGCCCCACTGGTTCACGCGCAGCACCTCGGGATACTTGCCGCCGTCCTTCTGCTGGATCTCGACAGCCTCCCAGTTCCAGTAGGCGCCGATGATCGCGTCCACCTTGTGCGCGAGCAGCGCCGCCACGTTGTCCTCGCTCACGTTCACCGTCGTCACCTGCGACGGCTTCACCCCGTCCGCGCGGAGCACCGTGTCGAGCGTGTCCTGGGTGCTCTGCAGCCCGTCGGTGCCGACGGTCTTGCCGATCAGGTCCCGCGGCCGCGTGATGCCCGACCCCGGCAGGGCGATGATGGAGTCCAGCGGCTCCTGCACCATGGCCATGATCGCCACGAGGGGGATCCCCTGCGCCCGCGCCAGGAGCACCTCGGGTTCATAGCTGACGGCGAAGTCCACCTTGCCGGCCGCCACGGCCTTCATGGCCGAGGACGGGTCGGCCGGCACCTGGATGTGGACGTTCAGCCCCTGGCCGGCGTCGAACCCCTGGGCCGCGGCCGCGTAGATGCCGGCGTGGTCGCCGTTGGGGTACCAGTCGAGCATGAGTGTGACATTGCGCGGCGCCGCGGTCCGCGTCGCCGTCGACCCGGTTCCGGATGCGGGCGCTCCCGACGTTGCCGTGCCGCAGCCGCCGACCAGCCCGGCCACGAGCAGCGCCGCCACGCCCGCCAGCCACCGACTCCTCATGACGCCTCTCCTCCTGTGCGGAACTTCCAACGCAACACCCGCCGCTCGAGCGCCACCGTCAGCCAGAACAGCGTCAGCGCCGCCGCCGAGAGCACGGCGATGGCCGCGAAGACCTGCGCCGTCAGCAGCTGCGACGAGGCGCGGATCATGGTGTAGCCGAGGCCGGCCGAGGCCCCCACCCACTCGCCGAGCACCGCCCCGATCACGCTGAAGGTGATGGCGATCTTCACGCCCGAGAAGACCTGGGGCACGGCGGCGGGCCACTCGACCTCGGCGAAGAGGCGCCGGGGGCTGGCGCCCAGGGTGCGCAGGGCATCCAGCAGCTCGCGGTCGACACCGCGCAGCCCGTCCACGGTCGCCACCACGATGGGGAAGAAGCAGACGAGCCCGACGACGACGATCTTCGGCGCCAGCCCGAAGCCCAGCCAGATGACAAGGGCCGGGGCGATGGCCGGCACCGGCACGGTCTGGGAGGCGACGAGCAGCGGCCAGAGCGCGCGCTCGGCGAGGGAGGACCGGTGGACGAGGAACGCCAGGCCCAGGCCCGCCGCCAGGGCCACGGCGAAGCCGAGCAGGGTCTCCTCCAGGGTGACCCAGGTGTTGGCGAGCAGCAGCCCGCGGTCGGTCCACAGGGTCTGCACGATCAGCGCCGGCGACGGCAGCACCCATGACGGCACGCGGAAGGCGGCCGCCGCCCCCTGCCAAAGGGCGAGCGCGAGCACCACGAGGGAGGCGGGCGGCAGGTAGCGCCTAGCCACGCCCGCGCAGCTCCTCCAGCAGGCGCTCCTTGAGCCGAACGAAGGCGGGAGCCGTCCGCGCCCCCTTGGGCCGGGGCCGCGGCAGGTCCACCATGACCTCGGCCGTGACCCGCGCCGGCCGCGCCGAGAAGACGTAGACGCGGTCGCTGAGGAAGATCGCCTCGTCCACATCGTGCGTGACGAGCACGACGGTGGGCTGGAAGGTCAGCCAGGCCGACTCCAGCCACTCCTGCACGTCCGTGCGCGTGAGGGAGTCGAGGGCGCCAAGCGGCTCGTCCAGCAGGGTGGCGGGCTTGCCGGCGAGGAAGGTCCGCAGCAGCGCGCCCCGCTGCCGCATGCCGCCGGAGAGCGAGCCCGGGTAGGCGGCAGCGAAGCCGTCCAGGCCGAAGGCGGCCAGCTGCGCCCGCGCTGCTTGCCGTGCATCAGGGCGGCTCAACCGCGCCCCCAGCTCCAGCCCCAGGGCCACGTTGTCCAGCAGGGTCCGCCAGGGCAGGAGCGCGTCCCGCTGGGGCATCAGCCCGATGGCGCCGAGGCGGGGGGCCTGCTCGAACAGCACCTGGCCGCGGTCGGGCTCCTCAAGCCCGGCCAGCAGGCGCAGCAGGGTGCTCTTGCCACAGCCGGACGGCCCGATCAGGCCCACGAACTCGCCGGCCGCGGCGGCCACGTCCACGCCGGCCAGGGTGGGCAGATCCTGGCGGCCCAGGCGGTAGGTCTTGTGGATGCCCTGCGCGGCGAGCGCGAGGCCAGCGGCCAAAAGCAAAGCCTCCCAGCCAGGGGGAGGCACGGGTGCTGCGCCGCTCGAATCTGCCTTTCCCTGCGCTGGCATTACCCAGATCAGGTCTTGAGGGTCTGCGGACCGCGATGTGCGGTCCGCACTCTCAGCAGAGTGCTCCCCTAGGCAAACCCCACGCTAGCACGGAGCCGCGGGGCGCGCAATATGCGACCCGGTGGCCGCGGATGGCATCGCGACGGTGTCCGTCCCGGCGGTTCGGGGCAAATGGCCTGCCGCCGCCAGGCGGTCTTCTTCCCTCCGGCGCCGCCACCGGTGGCGCTCGGTCAGGAGGCCACCTCCCCTTGGGCGAGCTCTGCGGCCGTCGGGCGCGTCTCGGGCAGGGTCAACCAGGTCAGCAGGGCGCCGAGCAGGGCCACGGCCGCAAACACCAGCAGCGTCACGCCCAAGCCGTGCGGGCCCGCGAACAGGCCGAACAGGAGCACGCCCGACACGCCGCCGAGGCGGCCGATCATCTCCGCCGCACCCTGCCCGCTGGCCCGGACGGCCGTCGGGAAGCGCTCGGCGGTGGCGATGACGGTGGTCTTGTCGGGGCCCATGGCGCCAAAGGCCAGGGCCAGGGTCAGCAGGCCGCCGGCCATCCAGAACGGCATCCGCGCGCCCGTCAGGACCATCAGGCCCAGCGGCACGAGCGCGGCGCCCCGGCCGAGGAAACCGGCCCACTGCAGCTTGCGCCGCCCCCAGCGGTCGATGACGAAGATGGTGATCACGCCGCCCGCCAGGCTGAGCAGCTTGACGATGATGGAGGCGACGCCGCTCTTGGCGGCGCCGGCCGACCAGAGGAGCGCGATGATGAGCGGCAGAAACAGCGTGAGCCCCTGCCCCGTCACCTGGTGCAGAAACCACATCACAGCCGATGACCCGGCCTTGCTCACGGTGTCCAAGCGAAGACCCTGCTTGACGATGTCGCGCGCGGAGCGCAGCCGGCGCTCCAGCCAGGGCTGCGTCTCGGGCAGCGCTCGCCGGGAGACCAGCGTGATGGCGCCCAGGATCGCGCCGACGATCAGCGCTCCGCGGAAGCCGGCCGCGCCCGTGCCGACGAACAGGCTGCCGGCGGCGAAGGCGAGGACCTGACCCACGTCGTTGATCCAGAGGACCAGGGCCATTGTCGGGCCACGCTTGGCCGGCGCCACCGATTCGACCAGGTAGGGGAAGACCACCGCGAAGTCGGCGCCGACGCCGAGGCCCATCACCGTGCGCCAGAACAGGAGCGAGCCGTAGCCTGAGGACAGCGCCGCCAGGACGGCCGCGCCGACAAATGCGGCAAAATCCACGAGCATCAGCAGCCGGCGTCCAAAGCGGTCGGCCAGCAGCCCTGCGACAATGGCGCCCACGACGGACCCAACGAGGGGCGCCGCGGTGAGTGCGGCCGTTTGTCCCGACGTCAGGTGCCAGAGGGCACGCAGGCGGACGATCGCGACGGAGATCGCGGTGACGTCGTAGCTGCCGGCCAGAAGCCCGACCGCCGACAGCCAAACGGCCGGCGTCATGTGCACCCGGTGCGACGATGTCGTCGGCATCACCCCCTCCGCGCCGCGCACGCCGATCCTTACCGCAACTCTAATGTGTTCCACCATGGACGCACACGTGAGGAACTGCCCGCAAGCATGCTCGGGGCCGGCACACCCCCCGGCGAAGGCGCGTGGCCCACGCGCGGATCCTTAGAGTCCTGATAAGGTCACCGGTTCGCCGACCTTCACGGGTCGACCCGCCCCAGGTCCGCGCCGTGCCTCGCTCGCCCTCACGGCTTTCCATCGCTGTGCCCGCGACGGTTGTCGCACTCAATATGTTGCGCGGGCAGACAGGGTGAGGCTTCCTGAGGCGGCGTCCACGGGGAGAGGGGATGACGCGTGAAGGCGGCGCCGGGCCGAATCGCCCGGCGCCACCCTCGGATCGGAGGTGGGGATGCGGCTGGACGGTCAGCCAGCCTCAGCCGGCGCAGTACACCGTGCCGCTGACCGTCTGCGGGTTGGCGCAGGTGTACGTGAACTGGGCAGCCGCGCTCGTGCCGGACGCGGTCGTCACGGTCACGCCGGCGGTGCCGGAGCCGGCGGGCGTCAGGGCGGTGATCAAGTTGGCCGAGACCACGGTCACGCTGGTGGCCGGCACGCCGCCGACGGTGACGGTCGCGCCGGTCGTGAAGCCCGTTCCGGTGATGGCGATCAGGGTTCCGCCCGCCGCCGGACCGGAGCTGGGCGTCACCTGGGTGATGGCTGGCGCGCCGCCCTGCGTGAGCGTGCCGCCACCGCCCATCGTCTCGCTGGCGCTCAGCACGCGCTGCAGCAGGACAGCCGCTTCGGCGCGGCTGACGGGATCCTCGACGCCGAAAGCGCCGTTCGGGTAGCCCTTCATGATCCCGAGCTGGACCGCGACGGCCGCATCCTCGGCGATGCCGGACGGGACGGTGCCGCCGTCGCTGAACGCCGCCCAGATGGCCGCCGCGGCCGAGGCCGACGGCAGTTGCGCCGTACCCTGGGCGACCTCGAGGTCACCGATGGTGGCGGCCACGTCGATGCGGCTCGCCGGCAGGTCAGGCTCGAAGGCCGTCCCGCTTGGCGTCCTGTACTCCGTCATGTAGGGCGCGGCCGCGGCGATGGCGCTGGCCGCCCAGTAGCCGGCCGGC
This sequence comes from Bacillota bacterium, assembly GCA_021792015.1. GTDB lineage: Bacteria > Bacillota > Sulfobacillia > RBS10-35 > JAJYVM01 > JAJYVM01. The sequence goes on from JAJYVM010000254.1 coordinate 5,124, forward strand.
ACGTCGACGAAGGCGGTGCCGCCGCCGGTCGGGGCCTGCAGGTTGAAGACCCGCATGACGAGCGTGGCGAACTGGGCCCGGGTCAGGGTGCCCCCGGGATCGAAGCGGCCCTGGCCGACGCCGCGCAGCACCCGCATCTGGGCCAGCTGGGCGATGGCCCCGGCGGCCCAGCCGTACCCGGCGAGGTCGGTGAACTGCTGGCTCCCGGCCGGGCTTCCACCCTGGCTTCCGGACTGGCTCCCCTGGCTACCGTCCTTGCCCTTGGCCGGGCCGCACCCCTGCAGCAGCGCCGAAAGGGACGGGTTGCCCTGCAGCGCGGCGATGGCCTGGGCCGAGGCCTGGCCCAGCACGGCACAAACGCCGGACCCACCGCCGCCGTCGTCGGCCAGGGCCTGCGCCGGCAGGGCCACCACGGCCGCCGTGGTCAGGATCGCGATCCAGCGACTCCATCTCAAGGCGCATCGGACCTCCCATTACCTTTTGCCGGAAATGGAGGCCGCCGCCCATCCGACGGCGGTCACGATAGCCCTGGGACCTTGGTAGGATTCGGTCTGGGACCGGCGCGCTGTCAGGCACCCCCTCTTCCGGCTCCGGCAGCCCTTCCGGGCTCGTGGCCCCCTCCATCAGCAGATTCCACGTATTGCGAATGACCACGAAGAAGAGGCCGATGAACACGCCCGTGCTCTCCTGGGCAAGCGCGGAAGCCGCGCTTGCCCAGGCGTCGGCAGCGGCGAAAGAGATCAGCAGGGCGTAGCAGATGACCGGACCGACCAGCCTCGCCGCTGTCGCTCGGCTCGCCCCATCCTGGCCTCGCGGCTTGCTCCATCCTGGCGCCGCTCGGCCCAGGTCGCTTCGAACG
>JAJYVM010000255.1 GCA_021792015.1 Bacillota bacterium
TGCGCGAGCGGTACGCCGGGTTTGGCTGGTGGTGGCACACCCCCGACGACACCCTGGACCACATGGACGCCGAGGCCCTGGCCCGCGACACCCGGCTCTACGCGGCGGTGCTGGGCCGGCTCTGCGGCGGGCAGCGGCTGCCCTTCCGCTTCGAGGACACGGCGGCCGAGATCGGCGGCGTGCTGGAGGGCCTCAGCCAGGCGGCCGGCGACCGCTTCGACCTGTCGGGGGCACGCGATGACGCCGCGGCCCTGCGCACGGCCCTCGAGCGGGCGGGCGGCGCGCCGGACGACGCCACGCAGAAGGCCCTGGCGCGGGCGCTGAACCCCGTGCTGTACACGCGGGCGGGGCCCTTCGGCCACGACCCGGCCCTGGGCGGCGGGCTGCTGCCGGGCCTGCAGCCGGCAAAGGGCCTGGCGAACGCGGATGAGGACGCCGCGCGGTTTCTGGCCGTCGACCTGAGCCGCGAGCGGAACCGGCTGCGGCACGCGCTGGCCAAGGCGCGGGCCATCGTCCAGTAGCCCGGAGCCAGGGAGGGCGGCAGGCCTGCGGGATGCAGTCGGGCCGGCGCCTGCGCGCCGGCCCCGTCAACCACCGCCAGCAGCCGCCCGTCCGGACGGAAGCGAGGTCCGTCCGGACCCGCCATCCGGTCCTCTGCCGTTTTCTCCCTCCGCACTAGCATGAATACGTTGGGACATCAGGGCTCCGGCCGGGGGCGGAGGCGGCATGCAGCAGCGGGCGGCACCGGTCCGAGAGCCCAGCGCGTGGGGCCTTGCGGCGTATTGGTTCGCCCTCAACTTTCAGGGCGCCGCCCTGCTGGCCATCGTCGTGCCGCGGACGCTGGTCCAGGAGCGTCTCTCGGAAGCGGCACGCACCGCCGAGCTCGCCACGCTCGCGGCCATGGTTGCCATCGTGGCCATGCTGGTCCCGCCTTCCGTCGGCGCCGTGTCCGACCGCCTGCGCCTGCGCCGGACGGGACGCCGGCCGTTCGTCGTCTACGGCACGGCGCTCAACGTGGCGGGCCTGGCGTGGGCGATGCGCGCGCCTGGGGTCGGCGCGCTGGCGCTGGCCCTGCTGCTGGCCGTGGCCGGCCAGGGTACCGCCCTGGCCGGGTATGAGGCCATGCTGCCCGAGGTGGTCCCGCCAAGCCGCTGGGGCGCCGCCTCCGGCCACATGGGGGTGGCCAGCCTGCTCGGCAGCGTGGCGGGGCTGGGCACGGCGGGTGCCGCCACCCTGGGCACGACGTACTGGGCCATGATGCTGACCGCCGTGCTGGGGGCCGTCGTGACGGCGAGGGCGGTGCCCGAGCCGCCCGAAATGGCGCCTGTGCCGCGTCCCGGCCCCCTTGTGCGCGACTGGGGCCGCTTCCGCTGGGTGTTCGCGGGCCGCTTCTTCGTCATTTTCGCCCAGACGCTCCTCATGACGTTCGTCCTCTACTTCTTCCAGGACGTGCTCGGCGCGGCGGCGCCCGCCGCGGGGACGGCGCTCGTGGCCGGGCTGGCGCTCATCGGGGCCGCTGGCGCCGCCTTCTACGTGGGGCAGGCCTCGGACCGCACCGATCGAACCGGGATCGTCGCCCTGGCTGGGCTGCCCATGGCCGCGGCCGTCGCGGGGTTCGCGCTGGTGCCGCGCGCCGGGGCGATCTTCGGGCTGGCCGTCCTCTGGGGCCTCGGCTACGGGGCCTTTCTGTCCGTCGACTGGGCCCTTGCGCTGGACTCCGTGCCGGACCTGCGCAACGTGGCGCGCGACCTCGGCATCTGGGGCATGGCCAGCAACCTGCCGGCGGTGGTGGCGCCGGTTGTGGGCGGGGCCATTCTGGCGCGGGCGACGACGGCCGCGGACGGGTATCGCGTGCTCTTCCTGGTGGCGGCGGGGAGCTTTCTGGCCGGCTCGGCGCTGGTGGAGGCCAGCCGGCCGGCCAGCGTGGGGCGGCGCGCGCTGCGCTGGATGCTCATGCTGGCCGTGGCGTGTCTGCTGTGGCTGTACGTCGCCGTGGCCTACGACGCGCGGGTGCTCGGACGGCTGCCGGCGGATCGGGCCGGTGTGCTGGTGCTCGGCAACCACCAGCACGACGTGGAGGGCATGGTCGTGCCGGCCCGCCTCTTCCTGGGCAGCCCCTGGCGCGGGCCCGTATACTCGGCCGCGTCGCCGCGCGTCCTGGAGCCGGGGTTTCTGGCGAGCCGCGGGCCGCGCTGGCTGGGGCGGCTGTTCGGCGGCCTGAGCCTCGGGCCCGTGCTGCGGGGGCTCGGCGTGCTGCCGATCGAGAACATGCCGCTGATGCGGCCCCTGGCCAGCTGGGCTTATGAGGTGTACCGCCGGCACGGCAATCTGCCTGCGGCGGAGGCGCTGACGCCGGAGGCGGTGGCGCTGCTGCGGCCCCCCGCGCCGAGCCGGCTGCGGGATGTGTGGGCCGGCTGGCGCTGGCCGCAGGCGGGGCCGCTGGTATCCGTGCGGGCGTTGCGGCAGCCGTACCGGGAGGAGGCGCGGAGCGGGCTGCGCCGGCGCGTGGAGGCGGATATCGACCGCCTGGCCGCGGCGCTGGATCGCGGCGGCACCCTCTACATGACGCCCGAGGGCCGGATGACGGCGTCGGGGGAGATGGGGCGCCTGCGGGCGGCGCTGGACGTGGTGGGGGCGCATGCCCGAAGCATCTGGCTGGCGGCGACGTCCTACGATCCGTGGGCGGGCCGGCGGCTGCGGATGCTGACGCGGCTGCTGCCGCCGGCCGACCCGTCACGGCTGGGACTGTCCCTGGCGGCGGCCCGTCCGGTGACGGTGGGACAGGTGATGGCGGCGGCCCTCCTTGGGGCGCCGGCGGGGGTCGGCGAGAGGGAGCTCGTGGCCGCGGTGCGCGGCTCGGGGGCGGGCAGTGCCGATCCGGAGCGGGCGGTGCGGCGGGCTCTGCGCTGGATGGCACGACGGGGCGCCGCGCGCGCTGCCGGGGGGCGGTGGGTCGCGGGGCAGCGGCGCCATGACCCACGGTTTCCGCACGTGCCCGACCTGCTGGCCGCCCAGGCCCGGCAGTACGCGGAGACGGTGGCTGCGGTCAGCGAGCTGGCTGCAGGGCCAGCCGCAGCGACGCGTTCGGATCGAAGTCCATTGCCCGCGGGTCGGGATAGGTGAGCTCGCGGGCCGGGCGCAGCACGCGCCCGGCCTCGGGGTCGTCTGGATACATGAGGCTGAGCTTATATGAGATGCTGCCGCGCAGGCCGGAGCGGGGCAGGGTGTATTGGAGCGCGTCGATGAAGCAGTTGCCGGCCTGGGCGGACGGGACGCCCACGAGGTCGGCGCCGGGGCGATGGAGGACCCGCGCGCGATCAAAGCCTGCGCTGTACGTGAAGGCGGAGCTGTAGCCGACGGTCAGCGCCAGGTAGCCACTGTCGGCAAGCAGGACGCGGCCGAGCTCCGGGCTGCGGAGGAGGTGGGGAGGGCCTGCCGCGCCGCCGCCCGGTCCCAGTCCGCGCCGGATTCTTCGTAGAACGCCAGCATGAGCGACGCCACGGCGTCCTCGTCCGGGGGGCCGGCGATGCGCCAGGCGTGCGGCATCACGCCAACATCATCCGCATGGGCTGCAGCCTGCGGTTGAAGGGGTTCAGCACGAGGCCAAGGATCTCGAGCGTAACGGCACCGAGGAGTGCCTCATCCCCGGGCTCGCCCAGGATCGCGGGCGTGTGGGCACTGCCGTCGGGGAGCGAGATCCAGCACTCGGCCACCGACCGCTCCACCTTCGTGCCGTCCGCGAGTGTGAAGCGCATCTGGCGGGCGGCGGTGAGGCCGATGGATGTCCACACCTCATGCGGCAGAAGCGTGTAAGTGGCACCGCTGTCGACCAGGAAGTCGATCCCGCTCCGCTCACCCTGTGGCCCACGAACGGTACCGGTGACGTAGGTCAAACCCATGCAGGCCGCCTCCTCTCCTCACCATAGCCTACCGCGCCGGATGCCACCGCCGCGCCGCGATCACCGCCGGGATGGCCAGCAGGCCGACGCCGCCGGCGATGAGCAGGGCGAGGGTCACCGAGGTGGCGCCTGCCACCAGCGCGAGCAGCGCCACGATGAGGGTGCCGCCGGCGCTGCCGAGGCCGGAGGCCAAGCCCGACGCCATGGCGATGCTGTCCGGGAACAGGTCCTGGCACATGACCACCGCCATCGCGTTGGTGCTCATGGAGAACCAGCCTGTCAGGCCAGCGAGCACCAGCGACAGGATGCCGTGGCTGAAGACGAAGCCGACGAGCGCGGCCGTCGACGCGACGGCCGCGATCACCGCCACCCGCTCGCGGGCCACGACGTCCGACAGCAGGCCGCCAAGGCCGTTGCCGAAGCTGCCCGCCAGCAGCATGACGGATACCACCACGGCGCCGAGGTACACGGGCTGGCCCTCGATGCGGTAGGCGACCGGCACCAGGATGAGGATGGCCCCGCTCATGGTGCCGAAGGCGGCGATCATCGCCAGCAGCGCCGCCGTCGCGGCGGAGCGGCCGCGGAACAGGTCGCGCGCGCGGCCGGCCGGCGCTGGGGAGGACCGGCGGGACTGCGCCCGTCCCGGCGCCTGCGCCAGGTAGAGGAGCCCAAGGGCGAGCGCAGCAAGGGCCAGAAGGCTGACGGACCTCGTGCCGGCCCACACGGCCACAGCCGCCAGGATCAACGGCGAGAGGGCGCGCCCGAGGTTGCCGCCCATGCCGAAGATCGCCTGCCCGCGCCCGCCGCGGCTGCCGCTCAGCGCGCGGACCCACGCCATCGCCGGCGGGTGGAAGGCGCCGCCCGTGATGCCGCCGGCCACGGCCAGGGCAAGCAGGACCCAGCCCGAGCCGGCGAAGGGCAGCAGCCCCGTCGCCACGGCGCCGACGGCCAGCGCCGCCGGCAGCAGGCGGCTGAGGGGCCCGGCGCGGTCGCTGATGCCGCCGAAGACCGGCTGCAGCAGGTTCTGGGTGAGGCGGTGCGCGCTGGAGATCAGGGCGGCGAAGACCAGGCCGATGTGCAGGGGACCCATCAGCAGGGGCACCAGCACCGGGTACACGTTGCCCATGGCGTCGTTGAAGAAGTGCGCACCGGCTGCCAGCGCCACTGCTCCCGAGGCGGACGGGCGGGCCGTGGCCGGTGGCGAGGGCGCCCTCACGCCGCGGCGCGGGGACAGTTCGGGCGCCTCCGGGCCGGCGTACCCGGGCGCTGCTGGGCGATGGACGATTCAGCGGCCGTCGGCGCCCACTCCCGACATCACGCTACGCGCCCGGGTGGCCGGCCTCCTCCCACCCGGGCGCGGGGTGGCGCCGCCCGTTTGGGCATCCGCCCGCCGGACGGCGGGCAAGATGCGGGCATGGAGCAGCGAGCCGCCGATGGCACGACGACCGCCGGGGGCCGAGGCTCCGCCTCACCGCCGGGACGCCCGGTTGGTGCGGCGGCGTGAGGGCCTCGCGGGCACGGGACGACGACCCCCTCGCATCCGCCTTCGTGGTGCGGGGTGCGCCCGTCGGCTGGCGCCGGGTGTGGGGGACCGCCCTCACGACCACCCTCTGCTACCTGCTCGGCGTGCTCACCCGGCACCTGCAGTGGGGGGCGTGGGCCTTCTTCGGCGGGTTCGCGTCGTTCTATGTCGCCGGCCAGCCGTACCGCCGGCGCGCGAGGGTCCTGGCGGCAGTGGTCCCGGCGCTGGCCGCCGCGATGCTGCTGGGCGGGCTCGGCCGCGCCTGGTGGGTGACGGGCCCGATCCTGGGTGCCGTGAGCGCCGCGGCAACCTATCTGGCCGGACGGTGCCGCATCCCGCTGCCGTCCGGCCTGATGTTCATCCTGGTCGCCTGCCTCAGCGCGGCGGAGCCGCCCGGCCACCTGGCGGCGCGCGTGGTGTTCGTCCTGGTCGGCGGCGCCATCGCCTGGCTCGTCGGCATGAGCGGGTGGCCGCTCCGCCCGCGGGCCCCGGAAGCCGCGGCCGTGCGCGACGCATACCGCGCCGTGGCCGCATCCTTCGACTCCG
>JAJYVM010000003.1 GCA_021792015.1 Bacillota bacterium
GAACACCGCGAGCAGTCGCGGTCCCTCCGGCGCGGCCACCGGCAGGGTCATCCCCCCGTCCCGGCGCCGCAGCGCCACGGCGACGCTGGCCCCGTGCCGGGCCAGGTGGGCCAGCAGGGCCAGCTCCCAGCCCACGTCCGCTTCCGACCGCCAGCCATGCCGGTACACCTTGGCGACGTACGCGCCCCGCGTCGCGGCGACGGCGTAGACATCATTGACCCACGTCCGCACGAGCAAGCAGCGCTCGACCCGCCCGACGTCATAGGCCGCCGCCACGAGCGCTGCGATACCCCCCGGTTGCGAGCACCGAGTGGCCGACGGCAGGATGCGATCCCGCCGCTCCGTCCATGGCGCATCCCCTCCCACAGGGGCCGGCACCCCGCCCGCCGAACGCCACGCACGAGGGAGGCGCGACGATGACGTCCGAGCCCGCCGACCTGGATCGACGGGATCCCCTTCCGGCCGGTCCGGGACGCTTCCTGCCGCCGGCCGGCGCCATCTACCTCGACGGGAACTCGCTCGGCCCGCCCACGCCCCAGGGGCTGGCGCGCTGCCGCCAGGTCCTGGACGATTGGGCGCGCCTCGGCGTGGGCGGCTGGACCGACGCCGATCCGCCATGGTTCACGTGGGCGGAGCGGTTGGCGGCGCGCGAGGCGGACCTGCTCGCCGGCGCCCGGCCGCACGAGGTTGCCGTCACGGGCGGCACCACCATCAACCTGCACCAGCTGCTGGCGACCTTCTACCGCCCGTCGGGGCGCCGTCGCAAGCTGGTGGCCGACGTGCTGGCCTTCCCGTCCGACCTCTACGCGCTGCGGGCCCACGCGGGCGACGACCTGGTCCTGGTCCCTTCCCGGGACGGCCGGACGATCGCGACCGAGGACGTGAAGGCCGCCCTGGGCGACGACGTCACCCTCCTCCTGCTGTCGGGCGTCCTGTACCGGAGCGGTCAGATGCTGGACATCGCGGGCCTCACCGCCGCGGCGCACGCCGCCGGGGCGCTGGCCGGCTGGGACCTGTGCCACGCCATCGGGATCGTGCCCCTGCGGCTTGATGCCTGGAGCGTGGACTTCGCCGTCTGGTGCAACTACAAGTACCTGGGCGGCGGCCCCGGGGCCGTGGGCGGCCTCTTTGTGGCGGAGCGCCACCTGGGCGGGCGGCCGGCGCTGCCGGGCTGGTGGGGGAGCGACAAGGAGCGTCAGTTCGAGATGACCGACGACTTCCTGCAGGCGGCAGACGCCGGCGCCTTCCAGATCGGCACGCCGCCGATCCTGGGCATCGCCGCCCTGGACGGGGCGCTGGACGTCTACGCCGAGGTCGGCATGGACGCGCTTCGGGCGCGGTCGCTCCGCCTGACGGCCTTCCTGCGCGAGCGGGTCGACGCGGCGGGGCTGGCGGTCGTGACGCCGGCGGCGGAGACGGCCCGCGGCGGCCACATCGCCGTTGCCCACCCGGAGGCGGGCCGGGTCGGGCGCGCCCTGCGCGATGCGGGCGTCATCCCCGACGTGCGGCCGCCCGACATCGTGCGCCTGGCGCCCCACCCGCTCTACACGACCTACGCGGAGCTGGCGGCCGCCGCCGACACCCTGGCGGCGATCGTGGCCGAGCGGCGCTGGGAGCGCTATCCGGCGGGGCGCGGCGCGGTGACGTGAGACTACTCGGCCCCGCGGCGGCGATCGTGGCCGAGCGGCGCTGGGAGCGCTATCCGGCGGGGTGCGGCCTGGTGGCGGGAGACGCCAGCTGTCAGTGAGGCACGGCGCCATGGACCAGTTCCGCGGGCGCCGCCAGGATCACGATCTTGTCGACGGTCAGGCTGGCGGGGCCGGCCCGCCAGCCCGCCTGACCGTACGTCAGCGTGGACGTGGCGCCGGCCTGCGCGTACACGGGCGACCCCGAGGGCACGACTTCCAGCGTCGCGTCCTCGTAGAACGCGTGGGTGGGCGCAGGGACACTTCGCCCGCCCGTCTCCCCCCTGCGGCCTTCTCGTCACGTAGCGCTGCTCCGCGCCGGGGAAAGGCCCGGGCGGTGCCGCCAGCGTCTTGTAGAAGAGGCGCACCGCGTGCCTGTATCCGCGCGGGGCATACCCCTTCAGCCGGGTCGCCATGACGTCGTCGAAGCGCACGTCGAGAAGGTCGAAGCGCACGAGGACCGGGCCTGCCGCTTCGAGCGTCCGGCCTTCGAGATCGGCGAGATACTTGCTCAGCGCCAGCGCCAGCGCCAGCGCCAGCGCCAGCGCCAGCGCCAGCGCCAGCGCCACGGGGCCGGTTGAGCCTGCGTCGCCGGAGATGGCGGTAGCCATGAAAACCTTCGGGTGGCTGGTGATGCGGACGGCATCCCCTGTCCAGCTCACCCCGCCGCCCAGCGCCGTGACCACTGCCCGCGCAGGCGCCATCGCGTTCCGTCTCGGATGAAGGCAGGTGGGTTCGTTCCCAGGCCGCGCCCGTCCACATCGATGGCGACGTGCTGCGGGGCCGTGGCGGCCGGCGGCGCCAGCGAGCAGACGAGCAGGCAAAGATCTACGGTGATCAACCAGCGCACGGGCCAGCATCCCCGTGCTCAGGGTAGCGGCCGCGAGGCGCATCGCGGCATCGGCCAGCCGGGGGAGCGCTACCGCAGACGTTCCATCGGGTCGTCGCCGGCGCGCCGGTGCCCATTGCCTCGGCGCCCGTTGATCCGGTTCCCGTTGACTCGGTTCCCGTTGCGCCGGTTCGGTTTTCGCGGGTTCTCGTGGTTGATCGTGTGCGTCTTGGAGTCGCCCGGGACGACGGTGATGTTGCCGTTGGCCTCCAGCACGGCCAGGCGCACCTCCTTGACGTCGACGATCCCCGTTTCGCGCATGGCCGCATACACCTCGCCGCGGTCCAGGCCCTCCTCGTGCAGCGCCTTGTCGTACCACTCCCCGTCGGAGATCAGCACCGTCGGCCGGCCCTCGAGCGCATAGCGGAACCAGCGGTCGTGCACCTGCAGGTAGGCCATCAGGTAGTTCAGCAGCAGCAGCACGGCGGCCACGATGAGCCCGCCCGTCAGCGAGGTGTCGGGCCCGACCATGGCGTTCTGCACGGCGTTGGCGATCAGCAGGACCATGGCCACGTCGAAGATCGTGGCCTGCCCCAGCTCGCGCTTGCCGAAGATGCGGAAGCCGAGGAGCATGGCGAAGTACACGCCGGTGGTGCGCAGGATCAGGGACAGCGGGCTGATCGCGAGGTGCCACATGCTGGATAGGTGCATCTCGCCATTAGTCGTGCCAGCGACAGAGTCCACCTATCCAGCCGGCATACGATGCCAGGGGGAAGGCGAGGGCGGTGGGGGCCGGCCCTTGTGCCACCGCCCCCCGTCCCTGAAGGGTGCCCTCACCGCGACCGCGAAGCAGGGAATTTCGATGAGCTGGCGTGTGCTGATCTGCGACGACCTTGACGAGGAGGCCCGGACCGCGCTGGCGCGGGCCGGGTGTGCTGTCGACTACATCCCGGGCATCGCCCGCCAGCGCCTGCTGGCGCAGGCGGCGACCGCGGACGTGCTGGTGGTGCGCGTGTCGACCCGGGTCGACCGCGACGTGCTGGCGGCCGCCCCGCGCCTGAAGGCGGTGGCCATGCCGGGCACGGGGCTGGACCACATCGACCAGGCGGCCTGCGCCGAGCGGGGGATCCGCGTGATCTCGGCGCCGGGCGCCAACAGCGAGTCGGTGGCCGAGCTTGCGCTCGGCCTGATGATCGAGCTTGCCCGCCACCTTCCGGACGCGGAGGCGCACGTCCGCTCAGGCGGATGGGACAAGCGGCGCTTCATGGGCAGCGAGCTGGCCGGCGCGAGCCTGGCTCTGGTCGGCCGGGGCCGCATCGGCACCCGCGTGGCCGAGCTGGCCGCGGCGTTCGGCATGCGCGTGCAGACCTGCGACCCGGCCGTCCCGGACGGCCTGCCCCTGCACGAGGTGCTGGCCGCCGCCGATTACGTGAGCGTCCACGTGCCGCTCCTGCCCGAGACGCGGCACCTGATCGGCGCGGCCGAGCTGGCGCTCATGCGGCCGGGCGCCGTGCTCCTGAACCTCAGCCGCGGCGGCATCGTCGATGAGGCGGCCGTTGCCGCGCGGCCTGAGATCACATATGCGGCCGACGTCATGGAGGACGAGCCGGGGCCGGATGGTCAGGCGGAGCCACGGCCGTGGCTCCGCACACCACATATCGGGGCGTGGACGCGGCAGGCCCAGCGGCGCGCCGCCCTCGACATCGTGGCGCAGATCACGGGGATGTTGGGGGAGTGTCGTGATGGCCACACAGGTTGAGGCAGCGGTCGCCGTCCGCGTCGTGGACGCCGACGTGCACCCCTCGCCGCGCGCGCCCGAGGAGCTGCGCGCCTACCTGCCGGAGCCCTGGCGCAGCCGGTCGTGGTCGGACCAGGTCTTCAACGCCATCGGCTCGCCGATCTACATGGCGCCGAACATGGCGCAGCGGCGGGACGCGTACGGCCCGGACGGCGGGCCGCCGGCCTCGGATCCGGCCTTCACCGAGCGGCAGCTCTTCGGCGAGGCCGCCGTCGACCTGGCGATCCTGATCCCGCTCACCGTGCGCCCCGTCACCAACCCCGAGCACGAGGCGGCGGTGGCGGCCGCGACCAACGCCTGGATGGCCGACACCTGGCTCGGCCGTTACAACCGGCACGGACGCTACCGCGGCACGCTGCGGATCTGCTCCACCGACCCGCAGCTGGGCGCGGCGGAGATCGAGAAGTGGGCGGGCCATCCAGGGTTCGTGCAGGTCATGCTGATCCCGTACGCGCGCGCGCCGTATGGCCAGGCGATGTACCGCCCGATCTTCGCCGCGGCCGCGCGCCACGGCCTGCCGGTCGCCATCCACGTCAACCGCAGCCCGGGCCAGGGGCTGATGACGCCCGTCGGCTTCTCGTCGTATTTCTTCGAGCACCATTCCCTGTACCCGCTCTTCTACGCGAGCCACCTGACCAGCATGCTCGCGGAGGGGGTCTTCGACGAGTTTCCGACCCTCAGGCTGGTGCTGGTGGAGGGCGGCTTCTCCTGGGCCGCGCCGCTCCTTTGGCGGCTGGACCGGCACTGGGAGGCGTACCGGGACGAGATCCCCGGCTGCCGGCGGCGCCCGTCGGAGTACCTGCGCGAGCACATCCGCTTCACCAGCCAGCCCATCGAGGAGCCGGCCCGCGTGTCCGACCTGCTGCAGGTGCTGGAGTGGATGGATGCCGAGCACACGCTGATGTTCGCGACGGACTACCCCCACTGGGACTACGACGACCCGGGCCCGACATGGCGGCGGCTGCCCGAGGGCACGCGCGCCCGCATCCTGGCGGGCAACGCGCGGGAGCTGTACGGGCTGCCGGCCAGCCGCGCGGCCGGGCCGGGGGAGGGTGGTGCGTCCTGATGCGGCATCGCGTGGCGCGCGCCGCGGAGATCCCGCCGGGCGGCATGGTCCTGGTGCCGCTGGGGCGGCGCGGCGTCGGCGTCTACAACGTGCGGGGCGCCTTCCATGCCCTGAGCAACCTCTGCCCGCACGCGGGCGGGCCGGTGTGCCGGGGCGATGTGACGGGCACCACGGTGGCGGGCGGCGCGCCGTACGCGCAGGAGTGGGTGCGGGACGGGGAGATCCTGCGCTGCCCGTGGCACGCCTGGGAGATTGACATCACCACGGGCCGGACCATCACCGACCCGACGCGTACTGTCGCCACCTACCCCGTGACCGTCGAGGACGGCTGGGTCGTGGTGGAGGTGGACGAGCGATGAGCGCCGCACCGATTCCGCCCGCCGCGGGCATCGTCGACTGCGCGGTCCACCCGGCGCCGCGCCATCCCGACGACATCCGAGCCTACATGCGCGAGCCCTGGCGCAGCCGGCCGTTCCCGGGCCTGCAGCGGTACTTCTACCCGGCGCCGAACGGCGACTTCGACCCCGCGGCGGGCCCGAACCCCGGCACCGATCCCGACCTGGTCGCCCGCCACGTGCTGCGCGATCGGGGCGCCGCGGCCGCGATCCTGCTGCCGCAGACGCGCGGGCTGCTGCCGGACCTGGACCTGGCCGCCGCCATCTGCGCCGCCACCAACGACTGGCTGGCGGCGCAGTGGCTCGACCGGCCGGGCTTTTACGGCTCCATCCGCGTGAGCCCCGCCGATCCGGTGCAGGCCGTGGCCGAGATCGAGCGCTGGGCCGGCCACCCGCGCATGGTGCAGGTCGCCGTGCCCATGCAGGCGCACCAGCCGTATGGCCAGCGCCTCTACGCACCCATCTGGGAGGCGGCGGCCCGCCACGGCCTGCCCGTGGCCGTCCACATCGACAGCGCCTCCGGCGTCGAGCTGCAGACCACGCCGGTGGGCGCCGCGGCGCACTATGTCGAGTGGAGCGCCCTCTACCCGCTGAACTTCGGGGTCCACCTCGCCAGCTTCATCGCCGAGGGCGTGTTCGGCCGGCTCCCCGACCTGCGCGTCGTCTTCGCGGACGGCGGCATCGACATGCTGCCGCCGCTGGCCTGGCGCATGGACAAAAACTGGCGGCCCACGCGCAACGAGACGCCCTGGGTCGACCGCACGCCGACCGCCTACCTCCGGCAGCACGTGCGCTTTCTGAGCCACCGCCTGGAGGGGCCGGCCGACGCGGCGACCCGCGCGAAGTGGCTCAGCCTGACGGGAGCGGCCAACCTCCTGATGTACGGCAGCAGCTACCCCGCGTGGGACGGCTGCGACCCGGCCACCGCGGTCGCCGGCGCCGACTCCGCCACCGCGACGCGCATCCTGGGCGCCAGCGCGCGCGACTGGTACCGGCTGGCGGGGGAAGCGGCGCAGGCCTGAGGTCAGACGGCGCGGCCGCTCGCGCCTGGCGCCGAGGCCAGCGCCGCCGCGCCGACTCGCGCCCCCGCCCGGCCGCCCTCGGGTATATAACGGAGATGACAAAAGGGGGAGACTGCATGAGGATCGCCCTCGGCCAGATGAGCGCCAAGACCGACAAGGCCGCGAACCTCGACCGCATGGCCGCGTTCGCGGCGGAGGCAGGGTCGGCCGGCGCCGACCTGCTGGTGCTGCCCGAATGCGCGATGGTCCACACCACCGACGCAAAGGTCCCGCTCGGCCCGCTGGCCGAGCCCCTCGACGGGCCGTTCGTCCGCGCCCTGGGCGAGATGGCGCGCCGCAACCGCCTGGCGATCGTCTGCGGCATGTACGAGTCGATCCCCGGCTCGGACCGGGCGTACAACACGGCCGTGGCCCTCGGCGCCGACGGCGGTCTGATCGGCGCCTACCGCAAGATTCACCTCTTCGACGCCTTTGGCTACCGCGAGTCGGACCGGATCACACCGGGCGACGGCGATACCGTCGTCTTCCAGCTGGCCGGCATGACCATCGGCCTGCAGACCTGCTATGACGTCCGCTTCCCGGAGCTGACACGCCACCTGGTGGACCGCGGCGCCGAGGTCATCGTCCAGCCGACCGCCTGGGCGCACGGCCTGCTGAAGGAGCAGCACTGGGAGGTGCTGGTGCGGGCGCGCGCCATCGAGAACACCTGCTACGTGGCCGCCTGCGGCCAGACCCTCGGAACCATGTCCGGCAACAGCATGCTGGTCGATCCGATGGGCGTGCCCGTCGCGCGCGGTGGCGAGACCGAGTGCCTGGTGGTCGGCGAGGCCGACTCCAGCCGGGTGAGCAGCGTGCGGGCCAAGGTGCCGAGCCTGCTGCACCGGCGTCCGGACGTGTACGCCGGCTGGGAGCCGGTCGCCGCCCGATAGCGCGTTTGTGAAGGCGCGGCGCATAATGCGCCGCGCCATGCAAATCAGGTCCGCGGGTAGGCTCGATAGACCTCGGCGGCGGCACGGTGGAAGCCGTCCGGCAGCCCTGCGGCCGCCATGCTGGCGGCGATCTCCTCCATCTCGCCCACCCAGCGCCAGCCCTTGGACTCCGCCGAGACCTTCGCCTGCGCCCACTGCGCGCCCACGCCGCCCGCCCGCCACTCCCCCAGCAGGGCGGGACCGACGCCCTCGGCCTCGGCCAGGGCGCGCGCCGTCAGCAGCAGGGCCGCGCTGCCCTTGCTCCAGGCGGCGTACGCCATCTTCAGGGCGGAGGCGGCGCCCACCGGACCCTCCAGCACGCGGCACTCCAGCACCGTGCCGGCAAAGAGGGCGGCCACCGCGTCCGCGCCCGGCCCGGACAGGTACAGGCGGGTGGTGCCCGCCTTCGCCGGCGGCGAACCGACGATGCCACCGTCCACCACCTTCGGCAGGGTCTCGGCGATGCGGCGCGCCGTGGCTGGGGAGACGGCGTTGGCGTCGACGTAGACGCCCCGAAAGCCCGCCGCCGCCACCGTGCGGGCCAGGTCCAGGGCGGCGTGGGGCGGGCAGACCGACAGGATCACGGATGCCCGTGCCGCCAGGGCGTCGATGCGGCCGGCGTCCGTGAGGCCGGCGGCCTCCGCCCGGGCTCGGGTCTCCGGGCCGCGGCCCGTCGAGGCCCACACGACATCGTGGCCGGCGGCCCTGAGCAGCGCACCCACGGCCGCCCCCATGGCCCCGGGGTGAAGGACTCCCACTTGTTCAGACATGGCGCTTCCCCCTCGCTTGCGTGGCCGGGGCCGCTCAGCGCAGCGCAGCGCCGTCGCCGTCGCGCTATCACTGAGATGTGACCTCGCGGGGCCGGATCATCTGGACGTTCATCCTGGCGGCCGCCGCCGTCTTCATCCTGGGACGGGTGGTTGCGGCCCTTTACTTCAACAAGCTGTGGTTTCAGAGCCTCGGCGACATCGCCGTGTTCTGGCGGGTCATCACCGCCCGCCTGGAGCTGGGGGTTCCAGCCGGCCTCATCGCCTTCCTGTTCCTGCTGGTCAACCTGCTGGTCGTCCGGCCGGACCTGCGGGGCACGCTGGACGCGGGCGACCGCTGGATGCACGGCCGCCGCCTGCGGTGGGTGCTGGGCGTGCTCGCGGCGCTCGTCGGGCTCGTGTTCGGCCTTGCGGCCGCCGGCGCCTGGACGGTCTTCTTCAGCTACCTCGACCAGGTGCCGTTTCACCTGACCGATCCGGTGTTTCATCGCGACGTCGCCTTCTACGTCTTCACGCTGCCGGCTCTCCGCTGGATTTACGGGTACGCCTGGGTGCTGGTCCTGCTCGCCGCGGCCGGCGTGATCGGGCTCTACAGCCTCATGGGCGAGGTGCGCCTCGATCCGGGCCGGCTTGTCGTCCATCCGCGCGCGCGCCGCCACCTGGCGATCCTGGCCGCCCTGGCCCTGCTGCTGAAGGCATGGGGCTACATCCTCGACGCGTACGGGCTGCTCGACAGCACCCGGGGCGTGGTGGTGGGCGCGTCCTACACCGATCTGCACGCGTCGCTGCCGGCCTTCCGCATCCTGGCCGTCCTGGCCCTGCTGGTGGCCGGCGTGGCCGCCGCCAACATCTGGCGCAGCTGGGTGCGCCCGCTGGCGCTCGCGACCGGCGGCCTGCTGGCGGCCTCGATCCTGATCGGCACGATCTATCCGGCCCTGGTGCAGAACTTCGTGGTCAACCCCACGGAGCTGCAGCGCGAGGCACCCTACATCGCGCGCAGCATCGCGTTCACGCGGCGGGCGTACAACCTGGACCTGATCAAGACCGAGTCGTTCGTGCCGAGGACCGACCTGACGGCCGCCGACATCGCCAAGGCCGTCGACACGACGCACAACATCCGGCTGTGGTCGGAGTCGGTCGCGAGCGCCGACTTCCAGCAGGAGCAGGCCCTGCGCTCGTACTACAGCTTCGACCCCGTGACGGTGGACCGGTACACGATCGCCGGGCACGAGCGGGAGGTCCTGCTCTCCGCCCGCGAGATCAATTACCAGAACCTGGCGGCGCCCACCTGGGTCAACGTGCACCTGAAGTACACGCACGGCTACGGGGCCGTGATGGTGCAGGCGGCCACGTCCGCCGCCGCGGGGCTGCCGTCGTACTGGATGTCGAACATCCCACCGACCTCCTCGATCGGGCTCAAGCTCACCCGCCCCCAGATCTACTACGGCGCGGCGACGGATCTGCCGTACGCCATCGTCGATACGGCCACGCGCGAATTCAACTACCCCGCCGGCCAGCGCGACGTGTACGCCGACTACTCCGCGCCGACGGGCGGCGTGCCACTGGGACCGGCACTGAACCGCCTGGCGTTCGCCCTGACCGAGGACAACTACGACATCCTGCTCAGCGCCGACATCGGCGCGCGCTCCCGGGCCCTGGTCCACCGCAACGTGCTGGATCGGGTGGCGCGGGTGGCGCCCTACCTGGCCTACGAGCCGTCGCCGTACCTGGTCGTCTACCACGGCGGCCTCTACTGGATCGTCGACGCCTACACGGAGTCGAGCACGTTCCCGTACTCGCAGACGGCCCCCGGCGCCTCGTACAACTACATCCGCAACTCGGTGAAGATCATCGTCAACGCGTACACGGGCCAGATGACGTTTTACGCCATCGACCCGACCGATCCCATCATCCGCACCTACCAGCGGATCTTCCCCACGCTCTACCGGCCGCTCTCGGCCATGCCGGCCGGCCTGCGCGCGCACCTGCGCTACCCGCAGGGCATGTTCCAGGTGCAGATGGAGCTCTACGCGACCTTCCACATGACCGACCCGACGGTCTTCTACAACCGCGAGGACCTGTGGACGCCAGCCACCGAGATCGTCGGCAATCAGCCGCAGGCGACGCGCCCCTACTACGTCATCATCCAGCTGCCGGGCGCCAGCAGCGCGGAGTTCCTGCTGATGGAGCCGTTCACGCCCTACGGCCACGACAACATGATCGCGTGGGTGGCCGCGCGCAGCGACCCCGCCCATTACGGCCAGATGATCGCCTACGAGTTTCCAAAGACCCAGCTCACCCTGGGCCCGCTGCAGGTCGACGCGCAGATCAACCAGGACCCCGCGATCGCCCAGGATCTGACACTGTGGAGCCACGGCGGCAGCAACGTGCTGCGCGGCCGTCTGCTGGCCATTCCCGTCCAGAACGGGCTGATGTACGTCGAGCCGATCTACCAGGAGGCCACCGGCGCCCAGCTGCCGGAGCTGCGGCGCGTCATCGTGGTCTACGGCAACAAGATCGGGTATGCGGCAACCCTGCCGGCGGCCCTCAAGGCGGTCTTCGGCGCCAGCCCGTCGCCGCCGCCGGCCGCCGCCGTCAAGACGCCGCAGCAGCAGGCGCTCAGCGCGTACAACGCGGCCCTGGCCGGGCTGCGCGCGAACAACTTCGCCGCGTTCGGCAGCGCCTGGGCCAAGATCGGCAGCCTGCTGCACCAGATCACCGCGGGCAAGGGCTGAGGTTTGACAGCCTCTTCCGCGATCCAGGATAATCGCCGGGGGTGATGGGCGGTGGAAATTGACGCCGCCCCGCTGCGTGCCGATCGCCGCGCGGTGACCGAGCG
Organism: Bacillota bacterium; assembly: GCA_021792015.1. Lineage (GTDB taxonomy): Bacteria > Bacillota > Sulfobacillia > RBS10-35 > JAJYVM01 > JAJYVM01. Next base: position 11,370 of record JAJYVM010000003.1, read on the forward strand.
CGACTTTCTGGTGCCGGTGCACGAGCCGATGGACCACGTCGTCTTCCGCGGGCCGGTCGCCGTGCGGGCGGTCCTGCGCAACGAGGGCACCCGGATCCGTGCGGACATCGAGGCGCATGCGCGCTGCGAGGCGCCGTGCGACCGCTGCCTGCAGCCGGTGCCGTTTGCGCTGGACCTGCATTACACGGAGGGGTTCGTGACGCCGGAGCAGGCCGAGCGCGACGGGATCGAGGGCGGCGAGACCGACGACGGCGAGGTGCGGACCGTGGTCTACGATCACGACCGCATCGAGCTCGACTCAGGCCTGCGGCAGAACCTCGCCCTGGCCCAGCCCGGCAAGCACCTGTGCCGCGAGGACTGCCTGGGGCTCTGCCCGCGCTGCGGCAAGAACCTGAACGACGGGCCCTGCGGCTGCGGCGATCGCGGCGAGCCGACGGATCCACGCCTGCTGGCGCTGGCGGACGCCATGCGTCGCGCCAAGGAGAAGGAGTCGGAATAGAATGCCCAACCCGAAGCACAAGCACAGCAAGGCCCGCAGCCGCAGCAACGGCGCGCACTTCAAGGTGACGGCGCCCAACCTGTCTCCGTGCCCGCGCTGCCACAAGCTGCGCCCCTCGCACCAGGTCTGCCCGAGCTGCGGATACTACCGCGAGCGCGAGGTCGTGAAGATGGAGGAGGCGTAAGCCTCTTCCATCGGCAGGATTCGGGCTCCGCCACGTTGTAGTCCCGTCCCAACGTGATAAGGCATATCCTCCGCCGGCTGGGCGCAGTCGTCGTCCTGATCGTTGCGGCATCCATGCTCGTTTTCCTGATCATCCGCCTGATCCCCGGGGATCCGGTCGTGATGATGCTGGGCTCCAATGCGGCCGACACGGCCCTGATCGATAAGGTGCGGGGGCAGCTTGGTCTCAACCTGCCGATATACCAGCAGTACATAATTTGGGCCGGCAACGTGCTGCATGGGCGCCTGGGCACCTCGTACGTCAACAACATGCCCGTGACGCTGCTGATGAAGCTCAACTACCCGTCGACGCTGCAGTTGACGGTTTCGGCCCTGGTCGTCAGCGTCGTCGTCGGCCTGGGGCTCGGCATCATTGCCGCCGTCAAGCAGGACACCTTCTGGGACGTGGGGCTGCGGACCATCGCCCTGGTCGGCCTGGCGATGCCCAGCTTCTGGCTCGGGCTGCTGCTCATCAGCCTGTTCGGGGTGACGCTGAAATGGCTGCCCGTGTTCGGGGGCACGGGCTGGAAGGCCGTCATCATGCCCGCCCTGGCCCTCGGCATCGGCGGCGGCAGCGTCATCGCCCGCTTCGTGCGCAGCAACCTGTTGGAGACGATCCGCCTCCAGCATGTCACGGTGGCCCGCAGCAAGGGCGTGTCGGCCTCCGGCGTGCTGAGAAAGCACGTGATCCGCAACGCCATCCTGCCGATCATCACCGTGATCGGGCTCCAGGTCGGCGGGCTGCTGTCCGGCACCGTGGTGATCGAGGAGGTGTTCTCCCGGCCCGGCATCGGCGTCCTGTTGATCAACTCCATCAACGACAAGGACTACCCGACGGTGCAGATCGTGATTCTCACGTTCACCGTCATTTTCGCCCTCGTGAACCTCGTCACGGACCTCATGTACCCGTTCCTGGACCCCCGCATCCGCTACTCGTAGCGGAACGAAACGGAGCGAAGCGGATGGCGTTGCCGGTTCCCGCGCCCGAGCCGCCACGGGAGATCGAGGCTGAGCTGCCGCCGCGCCGGCGGTGGCGCTGGCTGCGCTACAGGAACCTGGTGTGGGGTGGCGCCGTATTCGTGGCGCTGCTCGTGGTGACCTTCGGCGCGCCGCTCTTCACCCACGCCAACCCCCTGGCCGTGCACCCGTCGGCCACGCTGCTGCCGCCGTCGTCGAAGCACCTGTTCGGGACGGATGAGCTGGGCCGCGACCTCTTCAGCCGCGTGCTGTACGGTGGCCGCTACACCATTATTGCCAGCCTGGCCGCCATGGCCCTCGGCGTGACGACCGGCAGCCTCATCGGTCTCATCGCCGGCATCGCCGGCGGCTGGGTCGACATGGTGCTCATGCGGCTGATGGACCTGGTGCTGGCCTTCCCCGGCATCCTGTCGGCCCTGGCCATCACCACGATCCTGGGGCCCAGCTTCCTGAACCTGATCCTGGCCATCGGCTTCTCCTCCGCACCGGGGTACGCCCGCATCGTGGAGGCCGGCACCCTGCAGGTGAAGCAACTCGTCTACGTGGAGGCGGCGGCATCCGCGGGGTCCACCACTTGGCACGTCATCCGCCGGCATGTGCTGCCCAACGTCTTCTCGCTGATCGTGGTCGCGGCCACGACGGGCCTCGGCATCACGGTGCTGTCCGTTGCGGCGCTCGGTTTCCTGGGGCTCGGCGTGCAGCCGCCGACGCCCGAATGGGGCTCGATCCTGAACGAGGGCCGCCAGAACATCCAGCTGGCCTGGTGGATCAGCCTGTTCCCCGGCATCTTCATCACGCTGTACGTCATCGCCGTCAGCATCATGGGCGATGGCCTCCGGGACCTGCTGGATCCGATGAACGCATGAGGAGGTTGGGATCGATGCTGAGACGATGGGGTGTCGTGGGTGTCGCCTTGGCCCTGCTCCTGGCGGGTTGTGGCGGCGCCGCCAGCACCAGTTCGAGCGCCGCCAGCACGAGCACGAGTTCCAGCTCCAGTTCGGCGGCGACGTCGTCGTCGGCCGCAAGCGGGCCCGTGAAGGGCGGAACGCTGACGATCGCGTTCTCCCAGGAGCCGGACACCCTGGACGTTGCCAAGACCGGCCTGACGGCGGTCGGGGAGATCATGCGCAACGTCATGGACGGACTCGTGTGGCTGGGCACGAACAACAAGTTCTACCCGGATCTGGCCACGAGCTGGACCGTCAGTTCAAACGGGCTCACCTACACGTTCCAGCTGCGCAAGGGCGTGACATACACCGACGGCACGCCGTTCAACGCGGCCTCGGCCGTCGCCAACTTCGACTACGTCGAGAACCCGGCGACCCACTCGCTCGGGACCCTGCAGGGACTGGGCCCCTGCACCAAGGCGGTGGCGACCGGGGCGTACACCCTGACCGTCACCTGCAGCAAGCCGTACGCACCATTCCTCACCAGCATGTCGGGCTTCGGCTTTCAGTCGATGACCGCCGTGAAGAAGGAGGGCAGCCAGTACGGGCTCAAGCCCGTCGGCACCGGGCCCTTCATGGTGCAGAAGTTCGTCCCCAACTCTGAGGTTGTCCTCGTCAGAAACCCCAACTACAATTGGGCGCCCAGCGTGCGCAACCCGCACGGGACGGCCTACCTGAGCAAGATCGTCTACCAGATCCAGCTCAACGGCCAGACCCGGGTCGACTCGCTGGAGAGCGGCCAGGCCCAGATGGTCGAGGGGGCACCGGCCCTCTCGTACAAGACCATGACGGCGGCGGGCCAGCAGTACGTCGGGCTCGTGGCACCGATCGCCGGGGCCGGCGAGTACGCCGTCATCAACAACTCGAAGTTCCCGACCAACGACGTCAAGGTTCGCCAGGCGATCCTGTATTCCATCAGCCACAAGGGCCTGAACAAGCTGGCCGACCAGAGCGTCTACCCCGTGCTCTGGGCCCCGCTGCAGCCGGGGACGCTCGGCTTCGACGCGGCGCTCAACAGCAAGCACATGTATGCCTATAACCCGACCAAGGCGGCGCAGCTCCTGACCTCCGACGGCTGGAAGAAGAACAGCAGCGGCATCTGGGAAAAGAACGGCCAGCCGCTGTCGCTGGTCATCACCCACATCCCCGTGGGCGACCTCCCGACCCTGGCCCAGGGCATCCAGAGCTATCTGCAAAAGGCCGGCATGCAGGTCAGCATCAAGCAGTACGCCGACAACGCCTGGCACGCGGCCAACGTCGCCGGCGTGGAGAACATCACGCCCCTTGAGTTTTCCAGCCTCGACCCCGACCTGCTGCGCATCGAGTTCACGCCGGGCCAATACTTCAACTGGAGCAAGGTCAACGACCCGCAGTTGACCTCCATCCTGCTGAAGGCGGAGACGGAGTCCAACCCGACCACGCGCCTGAAGCTGTACGACCAGGCGCAGACGATCATCATGGACCAGGCCATGATGCTGCCCGAGCACCAGAACGACGACCTCTACATCATGTCGCCGAAGGTGAAGGGCATCACGGTGCTGCCGGGCGGCAGCCTCGACTTCTACAGCGCCTACCTGGCCAAGTAGACCCACACCGGGAAGGCCATGTCGGTGGGCCGGCGCGATTCGCGCCGGCCCTTCCCGTGCGCCCGGAGCCGCGGTCCGGACGCGGGCGATGAACCGCCCGGCGGAGACGGCCAGGTGGGCCAAGCTCGTGCCCGGGCGGTGCGCTGGCCGCCAAGGATGGCGCCCGGGCGGCCGTCCGCGGGGTGCGGGCCATCCGCTGCCGGCCGGTCATGGGCGGGCGGCGTCGTGAGGACGCGCGAAAGCGCGGCCAGCGTGTGGGGCGGAGTCGCTGCGCCTCGGGCCAAACTGGCAGGGGCGCGCGCGGAGCGGCGCGAAGTCGCTTGGCGGGAGGGGGCCCGCCCGCATGCCCGCGGATCCCGAATTCGTGCACCTTCACCTCCACACGGAGTACAGCCTGCTGGACGGCGCCAGCCGCATCCCCGACCTGGCGGATGCGGTCGCCCGCATGGGGATGCCGGCCGTGGCCGTCACGGACCACGGCGCCATGTACGGGGCGCTGGCCTTTTACGGCGCGGCCCGGGCGGCCGGGGTCAAGCCGATCGTGGGCACCGAGCTCTACACGGCGCCGCGCTCGCGCTTCGACCGCACGGCCAAGGTCGACGACGAGCCGTACCACTTCGTGGTGCTGGCCCGCGACCGCGAGGGCTACAAAAATCTGGTCCACCTGTCGTCGATGGGGTTTCTGGAGGGCTTTTACTACAAGCCGCGCGTGGACCGCGACCTGCTGGCCGCCCACAGCAAGGGCCTGGTGGCGCTCTCGGCCTGCCTCGGGGCCGAGGTGCCGCAGCTGCTCCTGCAGGACAGGCTCAAGGAGGCGGAGGCGGCGGCCGCCTTCTACCGCGACGTCTTCGGTCCGGAGGGATTCTGGATCGAGCTGCAGGACCACGGCATCCCGGAGCAGCGCCGCATCAACCCCGAGCTGCTGCGGATCGCCAAGCGGCTGGGGCTCGGCGTCGTGGCCACCAACGATGCGCACTACCTCCGCCGGGACGACGCGCACGCCCACGACGTGCTGCTCTGCATCCAGACCGCCGCGAACCTGGATTCGCCAAAGCGGCTGCGCTTTCCGACCCAGGAGTTCTACGTCAAGAGCCAGGCGGAGATGGCGGCGCTCTTCGCGGATGCGCCGGAGGCCCTGCGCGGCACCCTGGCGGTGGCCGAGCAGTGCAACCTGGAGTTCGACTTCGGCAACCTGCACCTGCCGGCGTACGCCCTGCCGCCGGGGGAGACGGCCGAGTCCTACCTGCGGCGGCTCTGCGATGAGCGGCTGCCGCTGCGCTACCCGGATGCCGGGCCGGAGGTCCGCCGCCGGCTGGACTACGAGCTGGGTGTCATCTCGCGCTGCGGGTACAGCGGGTACTTCCTGATCGTCTGGGACCTGATCGACTACGCGCGGCGCAACGGGATCCCCGTGGGGCCGGGGCGCGGGTCGGCGGCCGGCAGCATGGTCACCTACGTGCTGGGGATCTCCAGCGTGGACCCGCTGCGCTTCGGGCTGGTTTCCGAGCGCTTCCTCAACGAGGAGCGCGTGGACATGCCCGACATCGACATCGACTTCTGCTACGAGCGCCGCGACGAGGTCATCCGCTACGTGGTCGAAAAGTACGGGGCCGACTCGGTGGCGCAGATCATCACGTTCGGGACGCTCGGGGCCAAGGCGGCGGTGCGCGACGTCGGCCGCGCCATGGGCATGACCTACGGCGAGGTCGACAAGATCGCCAAGCTCATCCCCAACCAGCTGCACATGACACTGGAGCGCGCCCTGGAGGTCGAGCCGGCCCTGCAGACCGCCTGCGAGGAGAACCCGCGCGTGCGGGAGCTGATCGACGTGGCGCGGCGGCTGGAGGGGCTGCCGCGGCACCCGTCCGTGCACGCGGCCGGCGTGGTGATCGGCGAGGAGCCCCTGGTCAACGTGGTGCCCCTGGCCCGCACCTCGGACGGCAACGTCTGCACGCAGTTCGACATGGACATGATCAAGGAGATCGGGCTGCTGAAGATCGATCTCCTCGGGCTGCGCACGCTGACCGTCCTGGACCAGACGGTGCGCACGATCGAGGCGACCACGGGCGTGCGGCTGGACCTGGACAATCTGCCGCTGGATGATCCGGCGACCTACCGCATGCTCTCGGACGCGCAGACCACAGGCGTCTTCCAGCTGGAGTCCAGCGGCATGCGCGACCTGGCCTCGCAGCTCAAGCCGGGCAACATCGAGGACATCATCGCCATCATTGCCCTGTACCGTCCGGGACCGATGGAGAACATCCCCCTCTTCCTGAAGGCCAAGCACAGCGGGGCGCCCACCTACCCCCACCCCAAGCTGGAGCCGCTGCTGCGGGACACGTACGGCATCATGATCTACCAGGAGCAGATCATGCGGGTCGCCGCCGAGATGGCGGGCTTCACCCTTGGCGAGGCCGACATGCTGCGGCGGGCCATGGGCAAAAAGAAGAAGGAGATCATGGACGAGTACCGGGCGCAGTTCATCGCGGGCTGCGAGCGGAACGGCCATCCCGGCAAGCTGGCCGAGGAGCTGTACGACCAGATCGAAAAGTTCGCCGGGTACGGCTTCAACAAGTGCCTGACGGGCGACACCCTGGTCGAGGACTGGGACACGGGCGCGCCCTACACCCTGGCGGAGCTGCTGAAGAAGGGCCTGCGCCCCGCCGTGCCGTCGATGGACGCGGCCGGGCGCATCGTGCGCGGGCGCGTGACGGACGTGGTGTGGAACGGGATCAAGCCGATCTACCGGGTGACGACCTCGTCCGGGCGGCGGGTCACGGCGACGGCGAACCACCCCTTCTGGACGGACGGCGGCTGGGTGACGGCGGGCGAGCTGCGGGCCGGGCGGCGTGTGCGCGTCTCCGACCCGGTGCTGGTGCACATCGGGCGCTCGTCCCTCGGCGCGGCGGGCGTTGCGGCCGGCGCGCGGCGCCGCACCGGGTGGGAGTCCGTGGTGCGGGTGGAGTTTGCGGGCATCGACGACACCTACGACCTGACGGTGGAGCCGCACCACGCCTATGTGGCCAACGGCTTCGTCGTGCACAACTCCCATTCGGCGGCGTACGGCCTGCTCAGCTACCAGACGGCCTACCTCAAGGCCAACCACCCGGTGCCGTACATGGCCGCCCTGATGACCTCGGTCATGGGGGATGCGGCCAAGGTTGCGGAGTACATCGCCGAGTGCCGGCGGCTGGGCGTGCAGGTGCTGCCGCCGGACGTCAACGAGTCCGTGGGGCGGTTCGCCGTGGTCGGGGGCAAGATCCGGTACGGCCTGGCGGCCGTCAAGAACGTGGGCGGCGGTGCCATCGAGTCCGTGGTGGCGGGCCGCGAGCGCGAGGGATCCTACCGCAGCCTCTACGACTTCTGCCGGCGGGTGGACCTGCGCCTATGCAACCGGCGGGCGCTGGAGAGCCTCTGCAAGGGCGGCGCCTTCGACGGCCTGGGCGGTCACCGCGCCAGCCTGATGGCGGCCATCGACGACGCGCTGGCGGCGGCCCAGGCGGCGCAGCGCCGCCGGAACGCCGGCCAGGTCAGCCTCTTCGACATGCTGGATGCGGGGGCAGGCGCGGGCGCGGGGGGCGGGGATGCGCCCGCCGCCGAGGTGCTGAGCGACCCGGTCGTGCCGGCCGTGCCGGTCTATGAGCCGCGCCAGGTGCTGGCGTTCGAGAAGGAGGTCCTGGGCGTCTACCTCTCGGGGCACCCGCTCGAGTCGGTTCAGGACGTGCTCTGGCGGCGGACGACGGCCATCGCGGCGCTGCAGGACCGGGCCGACGGCGACAAGGTGACCATCGGCGGCCTCATCGCGGCCATGCGGCGCACGGTGACCAAGCGCGGCGAGTCCATGGCGTTCGTCACCGTCGAGGACCTGGCGAGCCAGATCGAGGTCGTCGTCTTCCCGTCGGTGCTCGAAGCCTGCCGTGCCCTGCTCGAGCCGGACGCCATGGTCGCCGTGCGCGGCAAGGTCTCCTGGCGGGACGAGACGGTGACCGTCGTCGCCGAGGAGATCACGCCCCTGCCGACTTCGGGGCCGGGCGGTGGCGGCGGCGGCGATGCGCCCGTCGCGGCCGTCACCATCAACGTCCCGCCCTGCGGCGGGGAGGAGTTGGCCGCCCTGCAGCGCGTGCTGCTGGACCACCCGGGCCCGGCGCAGGTCGTGCTGCGCTTTCCGGACGGGCGCCGGGTCCGCTGCGGTGAGAGTTACCGCGTCAGCCCCGAGCGGCCGCTCTGGGCGGCCGTGGACGCGATCTTCGGCGAGCCGCCGGAGGCCATGGAGGTCATGGAGCCCGAGGTCGCGGCGGCGGCCGCCGATCCGGCGACGGGCGCGTAGGGGCGGCCGCCCCGAGGGCGGGCGGTCCCCGACGGCCATGCTGCGGCGCGAGGCTTTGAGGCGGGAGGGCTCGCGTGTCGACTTGGCGCTGGCTGCTCGGAACGCCGCTGAAGTCCAGCGAGGCCCGGCACGAGGAGATCAACGAGACCGAGGGCCTGGCGGCCCTGTCCCTGGACGCCCTGACATCCGTCGCCTACGGCCCGCAGGCGATGCTGCTCGTCCTGGCGACGGCGGGAGCGGCGGCCATTCCCCTGCTCTGGCCCATCACGATCGCGATCGTGGTGCTGCTGGTCCTGCTCGTGCTGTCCTACAGCCAGGTGATCGACGCCTACCCCCAGGGTGGAGGCGCCTACGCCGTCTCGCGGGCCAACCTGGGGCCTGGCCTCAGCCTGTTGGCGGCCGCGGCGCTCATCTGCGACTACGTGCTGACGGTGGCGGTCTCCATCGCGGCCGGGGTGGCCGCGCTGACCTCCGCCTTCCCGGCCCTGCTTCCCCTCACCCTGCCCATCGGGCTTGCCCTGATCGCCATCATCACCGTGCTCAACCTGCGTGGGGTGGGCGAGGGGGCGCGCGCGTTCCTGCTGCCGACCTTCGTCTTCATCGCCGGCATCCTGGCGGTCATTGCGGTCGGTCTGGTGCACCCCGCGCATCCGGGCGGGCTGCAGGCCCCGGCGGTGGCCGTTGCGGGCGCCGGCACCCAGGTGGCGGAGGCGCTGGGCCTGCTGCTCATCCTGAAGGCCTTTGCCGCCGGCTGCAGCGCGCTGACGGGCGTCGAGGCGATCGCCAACGGCGTGCCCCTGTTTCGCGAGCCGCGCCAGGTCCGGGCACGGCGGACTGAGGCAGCGCTGGGCGCGTTCCTGGGCGCGATGCTTCTTGGCCTGGCCCTGCTGACCATCCGGTTCCATGTCGGCCCGCAGCCAGATCAAACCGTCCTCAGCCAGGTGATGGCGGCGGCCGTCGGCCGCGGCTGGGCCTATTACACGGTGACCCTGGCCACGACGGCGACCCTGGCCCTGGCCGCCAACACGTCGTTCGGCGGGCTGCCCGTGCTGACCAGCGTCCTGGCGCGCGACCGCTACCTGCCGCACCTCTTCGCCATGCGGGGCGACCGGCTGACCTACCAGTACGGGATCGGGGTCCTGGCTCTGCTGGCGGCCCTGCTGCTGGTCGCCGTCGACGGGAACACGGACGCCCTGATCCCGCTCTTTGCCATCGGCGTGTTCACGGGCTTCACCCTGGCCCAGGCGGGCCTGGTGATCCACTGGCGGCGGCAGCGCCCGCCCGGGTGGGTGCGCCGCGCCCTGCTCAACGGCCTCGGTGCCGTCGCCACGGCTGTGGCCACGGGCGTGTTTCTGCTGACGAAGTTCACCGGCGGGGCGTGGGTGGTGGTCCTGGCCATCCCGCTCTTCATCCTGCTGTTCCGCGCCATTCACCGCTATTACGTCCGGGTGGCCGCGGCGCTGTCGTCGGGGGCGGAGGGACCGGATCTACCGCAGCCGGCCACCGGACACAGCCTCGTGGTGGTCCCCGTCAGCGGCATTTCGCGGCTTACGACGCGCGCGCTCTCCGACGCGCTGACCCTGGGCGACGAGGTCCTGGCCGTCAGCGTCCAGTTCGACGCCGAGGCGGGAAAGCGCCTGGAGCAGGCGTGGGAGGACTGGCAGGTGGGCGTCCGCCTGGTGACCCTTGTCACGCGCTACAGTTCCGTCGTCCGCCCCCTGCTGCGCTTCATCGACGCCATCGACCGCAACACCCACGAGCGGGTCGTGGTCCTGGTTCCGGAGGTGGTCCCACGCGGCTTCTGGGCCCAGGTGCTCCACAACGAGACGGCGGCCATGCTGGTCGCCTCCCTCAGGCGCCGGTCCGACGTCGTCGTGGCGATCACGCCGTACCACCCGCCGTGGGAGCCGAAGCCGACCCCCGCGGTGGCGGTGAGCGGCGGAAGGCGCGACAAGGGCGAGTGAAGCCGCCACCTGCTCTTGACGGCGCCGGCCGGCCGTGGCGACAGCGTGTTCTTCCGCCTGCGCACTGGCCGTGGTCGATGAGACGAAGCAGCCGCCATCCGAGTCCACCAAGCCGCGATCCTCCACGATCAGTCCGAGGCAACTGTCGTTGCGTGGTGAGCGTCGTCGCCGTGGGGGGGCGCATGCGTCCACGGCTGCACTTGGGCCGGAGCGCTGCCCATTACGGGCGTATGATCTCGAGGACCAAGGGACCCAATTGACTTCGGCAATGAGTGGATCGGCTCAGCCGCGCAGCACCTCGTCGCCCACGTCAGCAGGTCGCCCGACGGCTTCGAGCGCCGCAAGGCCTCAATGAAATTTGGGAGTGTTGACGAAACGGCAAAGTAGGGCCAGCGGGGTTCACGCATTCGTAGAATCGCCTCCGCAGGCCGTGCAGGCGTCTCCTACAGAGCGGTCAATAGGGCCGCCCCAAGCGTTCGCCTTGCACCTCGAGTAGTTGGGCGGGAGGCCAATGGGCGAGGGCAAGAGTGCGGATGCGTTCAGGACCCCGTCGCTGGGCGCGGTGCAGTTGGCCATGTTCCCCGATCGCGGGCCCCAGTGCTTTCAGTCACGCATTCGTTTCCTGTAAAGTTGCGGGGAGGGGGACCACGGCCTGAAGCGCGTCGTCAGCGTGAGCCTTGGCAGCTCGCGCCGCGACCACAGCGTCCGCGCCACGCTCTTCGGCCGGGACATGGAGGTCGCCCGCCGCGGCTGCGACGGCGACATGGACCGTGCCATCGCCCTGGTCGCCGAGCTGGACGGCAAGGTCGACGCCATCGGCCTCGGCGGCCTCGACGTCTACCTCTTCATCCGCGGCGAGCGTTACGTGATCGCGGATGGCATGCGCCTGATGCAGGCGGCCACCCGCACCCCGGTCACCGACGGCAGCGGCTGCAAGCGCTACCTGGAGCCGGCTGCGGTTCGCTGGCTGGCCGCGCATGGCCCCGTCGCCCTGGCCGGCGCGAAGGTCCTCATGGTCAGTGCCCTGGACCGCTTCGGCATGGCCGAGGCCCTGACGGAGGCCGGCTGCGCCATGACTTACGGCGACCTCATGTTCGCCGCCGGCGTTCCCTATGCGATCCACAGCCTGGACGAGCTGGCGGAGATCGCGCGCAAGATGGCGCGCGAGATGGTCAAGCTCCCCATCCACATGATCTATTCGGTGGGCGCGAGCCAGGAGGCCGCCCCCGAGGCGCGCTTCCCGGAGGCCTACCTCGACGCGGACGTGATCGCGGGCGACTTCCTCTTCATCCGCCGCTTTCTGCCGCCGGACGGCCTCGACGGCAAGGCCGTGCTGACCAACACCACGACGGCCGCCGACCGCGAGCTGCTGCGGGCGCGCGGGGTGCGGTACGTGATCACGACCACCCCGCTTCTGGCAGGGCGCACATTCGGCAACAACGTGATGGAGGCCGCGCTTTGCGCGGCCTTCAACAAGGTTCCCGAGGAGCTCACGCCCGACGACTTCGGCGCGGCCCTCCGCGCCGCGGACTACCGCCCCGCCGTCATCGACCTGGCGTCTGGGCAACAGGGGGACTGAGGCTTCCGTGGCGGCCGCGGACGAGCTGACCCGCGCCCTGGACGGCTTCGTCGAGCGCTTTGCGGCGGAGCCGCGGCTCAAGGCCATGACCGCCGGCTGGGATCGGACCATCGAGGTGCGGGCGGACGACCTGCCGGCGCCGTACTGGCTGCGGATCGAAGGCGGCGTCCTGCGCCGCCCCGATGAAGCCCCCGGCAAGCCCGATATGGCGATCAGCGCCAACTCCGACCTGATCCGCGACCTGTTCTCCGGCCGCATCTCCCCGACGGAGCCCTACCTGACGGGGGACCTGCGCCTCCTGGCCAGCGAGGCCGACGTCATGCGCCTGGATGTCATCACCCTGATGGTCTGGGGGGAATAGCTGTGGTTGCCATCGCCGACGTCTGGGCCGCGCGCCGCAGCCTGGCGGGGCTGGTGCGGCGCACGCCCGTACTGACCAGCGAGGCCGTCGACCACGCGGCCGGCTGCGCGATCTTCGCCAAGGCCGAGTGCCTGCAGGTCACGGGCTCGTTCAAAGTCCGCGGCGCCCTGAACCGCATGTCGGCCCTGACCCCCGAGGAACGCGCGCGGGGGGTGGTGGCGGCCAGCGCCGGCAACCACGCGCTGGCGGTGGCGTACGCCGCCAAGGGCCTGGGTGCAGCGGCCACCGTGTGCATGCCGATCGGCGCCGTCCAGTTCAAGGCCGATGGGGTGCGCGCCCTCGGCGCCACGCTGCTGCAGCCCGGCTCGGACTCGACCGCCCTCTTCGCGAAGGTGGACGAGCTGGCCCGCGAGCGCGGGCTGGTCCCGATCGCCCCCTTCGACCACCCCCTGACGGTGGCGGGCGCCGGAACGCTGGGGATGGAGTTTGTCGAGGACGCCCCGGAGCTGGACGATCTGGTGGTCCCCTGCAGCGGCGGCGGCCTGATCTCGGGCGTGCTGGTGGCCGTGAAGGCGCTCTCGCCGAAGACCCGCGTCATCGGCGTCCAGCCGGAGGGCTGCCCCAGCATCGTCAACTCGCTGAAGGCCGGGGAGCCCGTCAGCATCCAGGGTGAGGTCCACACCATCGCCGACGGCCTCACGGCGCGGCAGCCGGGGCGGCTGAACCTGGAGATCATCCGCGCCCTGGTCGACGATGTCGTCACCATCCCGGACGCGCCGATCCGCCGCGCGATGGGCCTGATCGGCCGCCACTACAAGGTTCTCGCCGAAGGTGCGGGCGGCGCGGCCCTCGGCTATGTGCTGACGGCCCCCGAGCGCTTCGCCGGGCGGCGGGTCGGCGTGGTGGTGAGCGGCGGCAACGTGGCCCCCGCGCTGGCGGCGGAAGTCCTGCCATAAGATGTCCGTACTCCAGCGCGTCCTCGGCTTTCGCACGATCGTCTCGACCAGCGCCGGTCTGGCCTTTGCCGCCGTCAACTTCCTCGCCGTGCTGGAGATCCGCGGCCAGGCACCGGGGATCCTGGGGCCGCTCGGCATCGTGGTGGCGGGCGCCCTCTGCCTGCTGGCCGCCGCCGTCTTCAGCGAGCTGAACGGCACCCTTCCGTCCGCGGCCGGGATCCGCGTCTGGACGCTGCGCGGCCTCGGCGACCCCTTCTCGCTGACCTTCACCCTGCTCTACCTGACGACGATCCTGGCCGTCATCGCCGCCGATGGCTTCGTGCTGGCCGCCGCCCTGCAGACCGCCATCCCGGCGGTGCCCGGGGTGCTGTGGATCCTTGCCTTTCTGGCCGCGGCGCTGCTCAGCAACCTCCGGGGCGTGCGCACGGCCGGCCTGGTCCAGGACCTCACCACATACGCCCTGCTGGCGGTGCTGATCATCGTCAGCGCCATCGCCCTGGGCGCGCCCGGCGCCCACCTGCCCCCGACGCCGCCGGCCTGGACGGGGGACCTCTTCGGCGGCGTGGCCCTGGCCGTCTTCGTCTTCACCGGCTTTGAGTGGGTGACCCCGCTGGCCGAGGAGGTCCGCGACCCGAAGCGCATGCCGACCGGCCTCGCGGTGTCGCTGCTCCTGCTGGCCGTCGCGTTCGGCCTCTTCGCCCTGGTGGCGGCCCGCCTGCCGGGCGTCTCGTCCACCGGCCTGGCACCGCAGCTGGCGGTGGGGCGGGCAGCCCTGGGCGGCGCTGGCTTCTGGGTGATGCTGGCCGTCACGGTGGTCACGGCGGGCACCACGTTCAACGGGGGCTTCGCGGCGGCCTCGCGCCTCGTGTACGCCCTGGGGCGCACGGGTTACCTGCCGGCGACCCTCGGTCAGCTGAGCGCGCGCTTCGTGCCGGCCCGCGCCCTCTACCTCCTGGCGGGGGTGGCGGCGGCGCTCACGCTGGTGGTGTTCGCGACGGGCCGCTACCTGGTCCTCATCAACGCCGGCGCGACCCTGGAGTCCGCGATGTACGTCGTGGCGGCCCTGGCCCTGCTGGGCCTGCGGCGGCGGGAGGCTGCCCTGCCGCGGACCTACCGCGCCCCGGGCGGCCGCATCGTCCCCATCGCGACGGTCGTGCTCTTCGGGGTGCTGGGGCTTGGCGCCGCCTTCACCGCCACCGGCCTGCCCCTGCCGTCGGTGCCCTGGACCCTGATTCTCCTGGCAATCCTGGCTGTGGCGGCCTACGGATACACCCGCCGGGCGCTCAGGCGGCGGTCGACCCGCGTCCGGGGGGCCGTGCCCTCCTGAGGTCCGGATCGCATCGCCGGCCGAGGGGCGACCACGCCGCTTGGCAGGCGGGCCGCCCCTCTCCCGTCGGACCGTTGGCCGGCGGGCCGTCTACGGCGCCAGGTGGGCGAGCACCTGGGCCAGGACCTGGGCCGCCTGGGCCCGGGTCGTCGGGGCCGCCGGCTGGAAGCTGCCATTGGGGAAGCCCTGGACGTAGCCGGCGGATGCCGCCGCCCGCACCCCGGCGGCCGCCCATGCGTCGATCGACCCGCTGTCCGTGAAGGCGGCCGCGCCCGTGCCGCTCAGCTGCAAAGCCCGCGCCAGCAGCACCGCCATCTGCTCCCGCGCGACCGCCGCATCGGGTGCGAACGTGGTCGGGGCGACCCCTGGACCAGCCCGGCGCTGACGGCCGCCGTCACGTACGGCGCGAACCGCGCTGGCGGGGCTGATCGTCGCGCCGGGGCCGCCGCCGCTGCCCGCCAGGCCCACGGGCACGGCCGGGTAGCCGCTGCAGTCCTCGACCGTGACGGCAACCGTGCCGGGCGTCACGCCGTCGGCCGGCGCGGAGGCCGGCGAGCCACACGGAGGTGGCAACCTGACTTGTGGCTCCGAGGCCCATGATGTCGGCCGCACGGGCAGAGGGCGTACGGCCGATGGACCTCCTTGGCGCGGCCCGCTGGTGCCGATCGCGGCGGACTGCATGGCGGCCGCGCCTGGGACATTCGCATCCCCGCCCGGCCTGGCCGAAGGTGGAGGCTTGCCGGGCGCGGGGGTAGCAACGTGCCGGCGGAGGCGGCGTCTCCGCCGGCGGCAAAAAAGGCGGCGACCACACGGCCCCCGGCCGGGTGATCGCCGCCTGTCTGATGGGATCCGGTTTACGCCGACACGGCTTCGATCGCCTGGAGCGTATCCTCGTCCAGGTGCACCCCGGATGCCGCGGCGTTATCGGCCACCTGCTCGGGGCGGCTGGCGCCCACGATCGCGCACGTGACCTCCGGCCGGCGCAGGATCCAGGCCAGGGCCATCCGGGGCAGCGGGATGCCGGCCTGGTCCGCCACCGCGCGCAGGGCCTCCACGCGCCGCATGACGGCCTCGTCGTGCAGGCTCGACTGCATGCTGCGCCCGGCCTGCGGGTGGGCGCCGCGGCTGCCCGCGGGCGCCGCCGCGCCGGCGCGGTACTTGCCGGTCAGCAGCCCCTGGGCGAGCGGCGAGAACACGGCCACGCCCAGGCCTTCGCGGGCGCAGAGGGGCAGGATCTCCGGCTCGATCTTGCGCTCCAGCAGGCTGTACTCGGGCTGGTCGACCGCGATGGGGTCGAGGCTGAGGGCACGGGCCGTGTGCACCCCGTCCGCGATCTGCGCGGCGCTCCACTCGCTGATCCCGTAGTAGAGGACCTTGCCCTGGGTCACCAGGTCGTCGAGCGCGCGCAGGGTCTCCTCGAGGCGGGTCTCGCTGTCGTAGCGGTGGCAGTAGAAGATGTCGACGAAGTCGGTCCGCAGCCGGCGCAGGCTCTTGTCCACCTGGTCGAAGAGGTGCTTGCGCGAGAGCCCGCGGTCGTTGGGCCTGTCGGACTGGGGCCAGTACGCCTTGGTCGCGAGGACGTAGTCGGCGCGCGGCACGCCCTGCAGCGCCTTGCCCAGGGCCTCCTCCGCCCCGCCGCGCGCGTACGCGTTGGCGCAGTCGAAGTAGTTGATGCCCTGATCCAGCGCGGCGCGCACGCAGGCGGCGGTGGTCTCCTCGCCGACCGCGCCGCCGTAGGTGAGCCAGGAACCGAGGGCGATCTCGCTGAGCTTCAGCCCGGTCAGGCCCAACCGCCGGTAGATCACGTGAGATTGTCCTTGAAGAGCGCCACGGCGCGCGCCCAGGCGTCCGCCGCCGGTTCGGCGCGGTAGCTGGGCCGCTCGTCGTTGAGGAAAGCATGCCCGGCCCCAGGGTAGATCCGCACGTCGGCGGTCTTGCCCGCGCGCTGCAGGGCGGCGCGGAACCGCTCGACCACGTCCAGCGGGATGCTCTGGTCCTCGGCGCCGAAGACGGCCAGCACGGGGGCCCGGATGCGGCTGACCTCATCGATCAGCTGGCCGGTGCCGCCCCCGTAGAAAGGCGCGGCGGCACCGACATCGGGTGAGCGGATGGCCGCCTGAAGGGCGTAGGTGCCGCCCATGCAGAAGCCGATCACGCCGACCCTCTTGGGCTGGACGCGCGCTTGGCCCTTGAGGTGGGCGATGGCGGCCATCACGCGGGCGGTGCCGTCCTCGGGGCTGAGCCCCCGCAGGAGGGCCATGGCCTCCTCGGGGCTGTCGGTGACGCGGCCTTCGTAGAGGTCGGGCGCCAGCGCCACGAAACCCTCGGCCGCGAAGCGGTCCGTCACGCTGCGGATGTGATGGTCCAGGCCCCACCACTCCTGGATGACGACCACGCCGGGCCGCGGCTCGGCGCCCGCGGGCTCCGCCAGGTAGCCGCCGCCGCCGGGGTAGGACACGTCGGGCATGACAATCCACCTCCATGCTCCGCGCGGATCCCCCCGCGCGGACGCGAAATCCAAGGAGAGGGTTCGGGGGGCGGCAGGGGAGACCTTCCGCCATCGACCTGGCGCGGGGCATCGCAAGCGGCCTCGCCGCCGGTGGCACCGTGGTCAGCACCACGGGCAGCAACTTCCACGCCCCGGCCAGCGTCGACTTTAGTTCCGGGGCACAGTCCCGACCGGCTCCGCCACTGAGGACGTGACGGTCACGGCCCCGTACGGGTACAGCCTGATCTGCCGCGGCAACCGTTTCACCCACCAGGTTCCGGTCGCCCAGGCGGCGCCCG
>JAJYVM010000256.1 GCA_021792015.1 Bacillota bacterium
AGTCGGGCCAGCAGGACGTTGCCGTCACCCTGATGGTGAATAACGGCAACACCCAGCGGGAGGCGCTGGCGACCTACACACAGGCCCAGCTCAAGAAGATCGGCATCGCGGCCACGATCCAGCAGCCGGAGTGGACGACGGTCGTCAACACCATCTCAACGGGCAAGGCCCAGATGAGCATCCCCTGGGGTCAGGGCACCTACGACCCCGACGACCTGTACAACTACCTGTACTCGACCTCGCCGTCGAACGTGTACCACTACAACAACCCGCAGGTCGACAAGCTCCTGACGCTGGGGCGTCAGACCATCGACCAAAACAAGCGGATCCAGATCTACGACCAGATGCAGCAGATCCTCGCCACGGATTTCCCGACCTACTGGGCGTATTACCGCGCCTTCATCAACGTGATCGCCAAGGACTTCGGGGGGGTCCACCCGAGCTTTCTCGGCCTGTTCTGGAACCTGCCCAAGATTTACAAGATCGCATGAGGCCGTGCGGACGGGGCGGCGCTACGCCGCCCCGGCACATGGAGGCCAAGAAAGCGGGCGTGCCGGCGTGAAGACGCTGCGCGGCTACCTGCTGCGGCGCATCCTCATCACCATCCCCACGCTCTGGGGCGTGAGCGTGCTCACGTTTGCCATCGTGCATCTGGCGCCCGGAACTCCAGCGGCCTTCTTCGTATCGAGCAGCAGCTTCGCCCCGGTGGTGCTGGCGCGCCTCGCCGCGCAGCTCGGGCTGAACAAGCCGCTGATCGTGCAGTACGCCGATTGGATGGTGCAGATGCTGCAGGGGAACTTCGGCCAGTCGTTCACCTACAACGTTCCGGTGGCCAGGCTGGTCTTCGGCCGCCTGGGCCTGACGGTGGCGCTGCAGGGCATCGCCTTCGTGCTGGCGGTCGTGATCGCCATCCCCCTTGGGATCTCCTCCGGGCGCCGTCCCAACTCGGCCCTCGACCACCTTGTCACGACGGCCAGTTTCCTCGGCCTGTCGCTGCCGAACTTCTGGTTCGCCCTGATGCTGATGCTGCTCTTCTCCGTGCACCTCGGTTGGCTGCCGCTGGCCACGGCGGGACCAGGGCTTCCGTGGCTGCAGCGCGCGCCCTATTTCGCCATGCCCGTGACGGTCCTCGCCCTGCCACAGGTGGCGATCTACGCGCGCTTCATGCGCAGCAGCCTCCTGGAGGTGGTCCGCTCGGACTTCATCACCACGGCGCGCGCCAAGGGGCTGGCGGAGCGCGTGGTCACGTACCGGCATGCGCTGCGCAATGCCCTGATCCCCATGGTGACGGTGGTCGGCAGCGGATTGGCACCGCTTCTGAGCGGCTCCGTCATCGTGGAGACGATCTTCGCCTTCCCGGGTATCGGCCAGCTCGCGTACAACGCCGTCCTGCGGCGCGACTACCCGGTCACGCTCGCGCTGACCATGCTGACGGCCACCTTCGTGCTGGTGCTGAACATCGTGGTCGATGTGGCCTACGTCCTCATCGACCCGAGGATCGCCTATGCTTGAGCCGCTGGGGAGGCAGGCACCGGCCGCGACGACCGCGCAGCCCCGGCCCGAGGGGGCCTGGGGCGCCACGTGGCAGGAGCTGCGGCGGAGGCCGCTGGCGGTGGTCGGCGGGGCCGTCACCATCCTGCTGTACCTCGTTGCGATCTTCGCGCCGTGGCTTGCCCCTTACAGCCCAAACGCCATCCATCCACTGGCTGTGCTGCAGCCGCCGGGGCCGCAGCACCTCCTCGGGACGGACAATTTCGGGCGCGACCTCCTGAGCCGCCTGATCTTTGGGGCACGGTCGTCGCTCTTTGTGGGTTTTGTGGCCGTGGCCATCATCATTGTCGTCGGCGTCACCCTTGGCGCGATCTCCGGTTACCTCGGCGGTGCCGTCGACATGCTCATCATGCGCGTGGTCGACGTGTTCCTCTCGATCCCTACGTTCTTTCTCCTGCTGACCGTGGTCGCCGTCTTCGGCCAGGGGCTGCTTCAGACGATGATCGTCATCGGTCTCACCAGCTGGATGAGCACGGCCCGCCTCGTGCGAGGGCAGTTCCTGGCCCTGCGCGACAGCGACTTCGCCGTCGCCGCCCGCGCCCTCGGCGGCGGCGGCCGCCAGGTGGTCATGCGCCACCTGCTGCCCAACACCATGGCCGTGATCATCGTGCAGGCGACGCTATATCTGTCGTACGCTGTCCTCATCGAGTCGAGCCTCAGCTATCTGGACCTTGGCGTGCAGCCGCCGACGGCAAGCTGGGGCAACATCCTGGCCCAGGGTCAGCAGGTCATGCTCCAGGATCCGTACATGACCACATTCGCCGGCCTGGCGATCTTCATCACCGTGATGGCGTTCAATCTGCTGGGGGACGGGCTGCGCGACGCCCTGGACCCTCGGCTGAGGGGGTTGCGGTAATGGCATCCACAGCGTGGACGCAGACGCTGCGTTGGCGGGAGGCGGGACCCCACCGCGGCGGGCGCGTGGTGGCGGTCGCCGGCGATTACCACCGGCGTGCCGTCTTCTACTTCGGGGCCTGCGCCGGCGGCGTGTGGAAGAGCACGAACGCCGGCACCACGTGGGAGAACGTCAGCGACGGGTACTTCCGCACGGCGGCGGTGGGCGCGATCGCCGTCTCGCGGGCCGACGGCAACGTGATCTACGCGGGGACGGGCGAGGCGTGCCTGCGGGGCAACGTCTCGCACGGCGACGGGGTGTACCGGTCCACCGACGCAGGCAGGACGTGGGTGAACGCCGGTCTGCGCGACAGCCGGCACATCGGCCGGATCCGCATCCATCCGGACGACCCCGACCGGGTGTACGTTGCCGCCCTGGGCCACGCCTTCGGGCCGAACGGGGAGCGTGGCGTCTATCGCTCGCGCGACGGCGGCCGCAGCTGGGACCATGTCCTCTTCCGCAACGAGGATACCGGCTGCATCGACCTCTCCATGGACCCCCTCAACGCGCGGGTCCTCTATGCCGCGCTTTACCAGGTCCGGCGCGGCCCCCACTTCCTGAGCAGCGGCGGGCCCGGCAGCGGGATCTGGAAGTCCGCCGACGGCGGCGACACCTGGCGTGAGCTGACCGAGGGCCTGCCCAGCGGGCTCAAGGGCCGGATCGGCGTCGCGGCGCGGGGCGACCGCGTGTGGGCCATGGTGGAGGCGGCCGCGCCGGATGGCGGCCTGTACCGCTCGGACGACGCGGGGGATAGCTGGAGCCGCGTGTGCGAGGACGCCGACCTCCGCCAACGCCCGCGGTACTACATGCACGTGTTCGCGCACCCGACCGATCCGGAGGTCGTGCATGTCCTCAACCTCGCCATGCATCGCTCCGAGGACGGGGGGCGCACCTTCCGGCGCGTGCCGGCGCCGCACGGCGACACCCACGACCTCTGGATCGACCCCGCCGACCCGGCGCGCATGATCGAGGGCGATGACGGCGGTGCCACGATCTCGCTGGACGGGGGCGCCACATGGTCGAGCCACGACAACCAACCGACCGCGCAGTTCTACCATGTGACGACGGACAGCCGCTTCCCGTACCGGATCTACGGCGCGCAGCAGGACAACACCACCCTGAGCGTGCCGAGCCGGTCGGACCTGGGCGCCATCACCCTTGGCCAGTGCTACCCGGTCGGGGGCGGAGAGAGCGGCTACATCGCCGTGCGCCCCGACGACCCCGACATCGTCTTCGCCGGCAGCTACGCCTCGCGCATGACCCGGTACAACCACCGGACCGGTCAGCAGCGCGACATCACCGTCTGGCCGGAGGATCCGATCGGCTTCGGGGCCGGGCAGCTGCGGCACCGGTTCCAGTGGACCTTTCCCATCGCCCTGTCCCCGCATGACCCGGGCGTGCTGTACGCCACGGGCGAGCGTGTCTTCCGCTCCACGGACGAGGGGTACAGCTTTGAGGCGATCAGCCCGGATCTGACCCGGGCCGATCCGCGCACGCTGGAGCCATCGGGCGGCCCCATCACGAAGGACAATGTGAGCACCGAGACCTATGCCACCGTCTTTGCGTTCGCCGAGTCCATGCTGACGCGCGGACTCCTGTGGGCCGGTTCCGATGACGGGCTCGTGCACGTCAGCCGCGACGACGGCCGGACCTGGCGCGACGTAACCCCTGCGGGGCTACCCGAGTTCGCCCTCATCAGCATCATCGAGCCGTCGCCGCACGACCCGGCCGTGGCCTACCTGGCCGCGACCCGCTACAAGCTGGACGATACGGCGCCATATCTGTTCAAGACCGCGGACTGCGGGGAGAGCTGGCAGCGCATCGACGGCGGGATCGAGGACTTCACCCGCGTGATCCGCGCAGACCCGGCAAAGCGGGGGCTGCTGTACGCGGGAACGGAGACCGGGGTCTACGCGTCATGGGACGACGGGGCGCACTGGGAGCGGCTGGGCGGCAACCTGCCAGTGGTCCCGATCCACGACCTGGTCGTCAAAGACGACGACCTGATCCTCGCCACCCATGGGCGGTCGTTCTGGGTCCTGGACGACCTCACGCCGCTGCGGGCGGGGGTTGGCGCCGGTCCGCGGCTCTTCCCGCCGCGGACCACCACCCGCTTCCTGGACGCGCACCGCTTCGGCGGCCGCAGCGACCCAGGCCTGCACTCCTACACGATGGTCGGCGCGGAGGAGGTCATCGGCCGGGTCACGGCCGACGGCGAGGTCAGGCTGCTGACGGCCGCCGACAACCCGCCGACGGGCGTGCTGGTCCAGTATGAGCTGGAGGCGGAGGGCGAGGTCACGATCGCCTTCCATGACGCCGGCGGCCGCCTCATCCGCGAGTTCAGCAGCACGCCGCCCGACGAGAAGGCGCCGCGCGTGCCCAATCGTCCCGGCCTGAACCGCTTCATCTGGGACATGCGCTACCCCGACGGCACCAAGCTCCCCGACGGCGTGCTCTCGGCATACTGGGGCGGCAGCACCGTCGGCCCCGTGGCGGCGCCGGGAACGTTCCGGGTGACGCTCCGTACCGGCGGCAGCACGCTGAGCGAGCCGTTCGAGATCCGCCGGGACCCTCGCATCGAGGCCTCCGACGAGGACCTGCGAGCCCAGCTCGACCTGCTCCTCAAGATCCGCGACAAGCTGACGGAGATCCACCAGGCCGTCCTGCGCGCCCGCCGCGTGCAGGAGCAGCTGCAGGACTGGGGCGGCCGGGCGGGGGGCGATCTCGCCGAGCGCGCGGGGGCCCTGCGGTCCGAGCTGGCTGAGGTCGTGGGCGAGCTTTGCGAATCGCGGGCCCAGGGCGCCGCCGACTCCTTCAACTACCCGCCCAAGGTCAACAGCAAGCTGGCCTCGCTGCAGTCGACGGCGGCCTACGCGGATGCCGCGCCCACGCGCCAGGCGCTGGCGGTGTACGGGGAGCTCGCGGCGCTGGCCGACCGGCACCTGCACCGGCTGGCGAGCCTCCTCGGCGAGCACGTGCCCTCGCTCGGCGAGCGCCTGCGCGCGGCCGAGCTGCCCCTGATCCACGTTCCGGACTGAGTTCAGCGGGAGGAGCGGGTCAGCCGATGCAGCTCAGGATCAGCGACGCCGAATTCCGCCGCCGCCGCGCGGCCCTCCTGGCTGAGATGGCGCGCCACCAGCTCGACGCCTTCGTCTTCTGGAACGCGACGTCGGTCTTCTACCTCAGCGGGTTCCGGTTTCTGCCGACCGAGCGGCCGCTCTGCGCGTTCCTGACGGCCGATGACCGCCTCACGGCCTTCGTGCCGCGGCTGGAGGAGGAGCATGCCGGCGAGACGGGCCGGTTCGACCGGGTGATCGCCTATCCCGAGTACCCGGGTCCGCGCCACCCCATGCTGCACCTGGCCGATGCGCTCCGCGAGGCCGGGGTGGGCACGGGGGCGCTGGCGGCGGACGCCGACGGCTATCC
>JAJYVM010000257.1 GCA_021792015.1 Bacillota bacterium
CGACCTGTTCAACGGCATGCTGAACGTCCTGTTCGGCACCGCCGTCACGGACTGCAGCAGCGGCTTCCGCGCCTTCGCGGCGGCCCGCCTGCCTCGCCTCGACACCATGGAGCGGCAGTACCACACAGCCGAGGCCATCATCGTCGCCCGCCGGCGCGGCCTGCGCATCCGCGAGGTGCCGATCACGGCGCCTCGGCGGATCGCCGGTGTCAGCAAGAAGGGAACGGACCTCGTCTACGGGCTGCGCTTCGGGCGCGTCCTGCTGGCGCACTGGCTGCGGAGCTAGCGGCGCTGGACGAAGCGGGCGCGGGCAGCCCGCGGCCGCTTCGTCCCCGATGACCGTCGGCGCCCGCGGCCGGGTTGCGGCGTGCGGACTCGCGCGGTGCGCGGAGAGAGGCCCGGCGCCCTGACGCCACCCGTCCCCGGTCGCACCCTGCCGCATCATGGCCGCGGCGCGCCTGAGATGGCCGCAGGCGGCCCGGGCCGGCGGCGCAGCCAGTGCGGGAGCGCCGCCAGGTACCGCCGGGCGCGCAGCCGGACGCCAGAGGCTCCGCCTCAGCGGGCCGTGAGTGGCCGCCGCAGCAGGCGGCGCAGCCCGGCGACCACGGCACCGGCGGCGCCCGCCAGCAGCGCGCCGGCGCCGATCGCCAGCAGCGCCATGAGGGGATCGGCGTAGCGGGGCGTGGGAATGAAGCCCAGGAGCAGGATGGCGAGCGTCGCGGCCGCGATGGCGGCGACCCGCAGGCGCGGCCTGAAGATGGCGGCCCAGAGAAGCCCGGCCGCGCCGACCCAGCAGAGCGGCACCTGGTAGTTGGCCAGCACCTGCAGGAAGCCGCCGTTCGGCCCGCCGCCGGCGTAGGGCTGGCTGAGGGCCAGCGTCCACTTGCCCACGGTCATCCAGGTGAGGAAGGCCCGCGGGTTGCTGCGCAGGGCGCTGAGCACGTACCGGATGGCGAAGACGTAGGCGTTGGTCCCGGCGGGCACCTGGATGCTTGCGCCACCGGGTTTCAGACCGGCCACGAGAGGGTTGGCGGCCTGGCTGGCAAAGAGGATGAGACGGTGGAGGACGACCACGTTGCGGACCCACCAGGGCAGGTTCACCAGGGCCGCCGCCCCCACCAGCAGGGCCCAGCGGTGGCTTTGGCGCGGCCGCGCCGTCGTGCGCGCGCTGCGCACCCAGTCGACCACGCCGATGATCACCGGCAGCGCGGCGGCGATCGGCCGCGTGAGCACCGCCAGGCCCAGGAGGACGCCCGCGGCCACGGCACACCCGCGCGACGGCCGGCTGGAGGTCAGGAGGCGCGCATGCAGCGTCAGGTAGCCGAGCAGGAGCAGCAGGAAGAGGACCTCCGTCAGGATGCTGGCCGTCGACCAGATGAACGGCGGGTAGAGCGCGACCAGCACGCCGGCCAAGAAGCCGCCCCAGCTCGCGGCCACGGCCGCGGTCGCCGCGCCGATCACCGCCTGGCTCCAGCGGATCGCGACCAGCGGGTCCGCGGGGAAGAGGTGCATCAACCCTGCCACGAACAGCGGGTAGCCGGGGCTGACGTAAGCGTCGGGCCGGCCGCCGAAGAACGAGTACCCGTGACCCGCCAGCAGCCGCTGGGCCATGGCCACGTAGTGGACGGAGTCCTCGGCGAAGGAGGCGAGCTGGGAGGCCGCCGGCTGCCGGACGGAGAGCAGGAACAGCGCCCGCACGCCCAGGGCCAGGCCGAAGACGGCCAGGGCGCGCGCGAGCCGAATCGCGGCGCGCGGTCCAGCATGCGCGGCCCCGTCGGGCGCCGCGGACGGGCTCAGCGCGGGTGCCGCGGCTCCTCCGCGCGCCTGGGCCGCCACCGGTGCCACCTCGCCGCCGGCTCCCGGCCCGTCGGGCGAGCCATCTCGCGGAGAATCCGTGGGGCAGCCTCCCCCCTGCGCCGCCGCCGGGTCGCACGCTAGCCAGCGTGGCTCTCGCGCAGCGGCTGCGGCGCCGCCTACCCGACCTCATCGCCCTGGCCTGGATCGTCCTGGTGGCCGCCATGTACCTCTCGCCGGCGCTGCACGAGGGCGGCAGCTTCGGCCCCTTCGGCCTCGGAAGCGCCCTCTCCGGCCTGGGCCACACTGCGGCCGTGCCTTACCGCAACGGCTGGCTGGGCGATCAGATCGAGGAGTTCATCCCGTGGGCGTACTTCGACTGGCAGAGCCTGCATCACCTGCAGTTTCCCCTGTGGAACCCCTACAGCGCCCTCGGCCTGCCGCAGTTCTTCAACTTCCAGTCGTCGGTGCTGAGCCTGCCGGACCTGGTCGGCTACCTGTTCCCGCCGCAGCTCTCAAGCCTGGTCGCCGTCGCCTGCAAGGTCATCATCGCCGGCGCCGGCACCTACGTCCTGGCCCGCGTCCTCGGCCTGCGCCCCTGGTCGGCCGCCTTCGCCGCCACCGCCTTCGAGCTGAGCGGCGCCTTCGTCAACGAGGTCGGCTGGCCCCTCGGCGACGTCATGGCCTGGACCGGCTGGCTCCTGGCCTTCTCCTACCTGGCGTACCGCGGCCGCCGCCCGCGCCTGGTCGTCCCCCTCCTGGCCATCAGCGTCGCCTTCGCCATCTACGGCGGCTTCCCCGAGGCGAGCGTGCTGCTGTTCGGCGCCTGCGCCGTCTTCCTGGCCGCCCTCGCGCTCCTGGAGCGGCGAAATGGCGGGGCTCCGGCGCGCGGCCGCGCCTGGCTGGCCCTTGCGGCAGGTTGGGGGGCCGGCATCTGCCTGGCGGCGCCGCTCTGGCTGCCCGGCCTCCAGCTGCTCGGCCGCTCCGGCCGCGCCGCTGTCGGCTATTCGGCGCTGCCGCCGTCCACGCTGATCACGATGCTGGCGCCGAAGTACTATGGCAGCCCGCTGCGCACCGACGGCTGGTTCGGCCCGTCCGGCATCTCGTACAACGAGCTCGTCGTCTACGTCGGCATCGTGGCCCTCGTGGCCGCGGGCGTCGGCGTCTATGCCGCCTGGCGCCGCCCCGAGGTCCGTGCCCTGGCCGTCACGGGCGCCCTCATGCTGCTCGCGGCCTACCAGTTCGGACCCACGGCCTGGCTGCTGGCCCACGTGCCCCACCTGAACACCCTGGCCGTCGGGCGGGCCCGCATCCCGCTGGACTTCGTGCTGGCCCTGCTTTCGGGCTATGGCGTGCAGGCGATCGTGTCCGAGGCCGTCCAGCGCCCGGCCGTGCGGCGCGCCCTGAGCATCAGCTTCGCCGCCGTCGGCGGCGCGGTGGTGCTCCTGCTGGCCCGGTACATTGTCCGTGGGGCCCACGGCCTCTCGGCGCCGGAGGCCCTGGTCCGCTTCTGGAGCTTCGCCTGGCCCGTGGCGATGCTCGCCCCGCTCGCCGCCACCGTGATCTGGCTGCACCGCAGCCGGCCCGCCAGCCTTGGCCGCATCGGCCGCGCCGCCCTCTTCACCCTGCTCCTGGCGAGCGAGACGGCCTTTCTGCTGATCTTCGGCACCCCGCTGAACGGCTACAGCCCGCAGTTCCTGCCCGAGACGGCCGCCGAGCAGGCGGTCATCGCCCGCGTCGGCCCAGGCATGGTCGGCCTGGCCGACCCCGGCGCCCCCGTGACGCACTACCCCAGCGTCGGCGTGATTCCCGAGCTGAACGTCGCATACGGCCTGAACGAGTTCGCGGTCTACGACCCCATGGTGCCGCGCGCCTACTTCAAGGCCTGGGCCAGCCTGACCGGCACCAAGCCGGCGGCCGGCGGCTGGTTCGTCCCGGACGTGAACTCGGCCGCCGCGGCCCGCGTCTTCGGGATCGGGTACGTGCTGGCCCCCGGCCCCGCCGACGTCACGCTGGCGGCCACCGCCGGCGCGCAGGCCCGGCTCACGGCCGCCGGGCTGCCGGCGGGCGACCTGCCGGCGCTGGAGGCGCTGGCGCGGCGGTACGCCGCCCACCCCGACAGCCTGCCCTACGGCACGCCCGCCTTCGCCTCGGACCTGGTCGCGGGCACGCCCATGGCGCCGCTGGTGCGGGCGAGTCCGGGGCTGGCCAGCGCCATCCCGGCGATGTTCACCGTGCCCAACTGGAACGGCATGCGGTTCGCGGCCACCGTCGGCGGCGAGGTGCTGTGGCGCGTCCCCGGCGCCGCCCGCTTCTCGTTCACCGCGGCGGGGGACACGGTCCGCTTCGCGCAGCCGACCGGCGACGGCGCCTGGACCCTCTCCGTGCACGCGCCGCGGGCCGGCCAGCTGACCGTGCGCCTGACCGACGTGCCGGGATGGCACGCCACCATCGACGGCAGGCCGGCCAAACTCTCGCCGTACCTCGACGTGATGCAGACCCTGCCGGTCCCGGCCGGCGCCCACACGATCCGGCTCTGGTACTGGCCCCCGCTGTTCACGGTCGGGATCGCCCTCGCGCTCGCGGCTGCCGCGCTGATCGCCGGTTGGCTGCTGGCGGGCCGCGCGCCGCGCGCGCGGCGGGGCGGAGCGGCGGGTTCCTCCGGGTAAGGACCAACGTCCACGCAGCCCGCTTCCGCACATGTTTGGGCGCGCGTCCGCGCGCCAAAATGGTTCCGGTGCCGCCTGTCGCCGTTGATCAGGGCATCCGCGCCCGGACCCCGGTGTCCCGTTGACGCGCGTGCCGCGGCGTGAAACGCTGGGCCCATGAAAGCCGTCGTCATCCGCCGCTTCGGCGGGCCTGAGGTGCTCGAGGTCGCCGACCTGCCGGTGCCAGAGCCCGGCCCGGGCGAGGTCCGCATCCGCGTCGCCGCCGCGACCGTCAACCCCACGGACATCGGCCTGCGCTCCGGCGCATACGGGGCGGTGCCGCTTCCCGCCATCCCCGGCATGGAGCTGGCCGGCACCGTCGACGCCGTCGGGGCGGGCGTCACGACCTGCCACGCGGGCGACCGCGTCATGGCCATCGTGCAGCCGCGGCGGCCCGAGGGCGGCGCCCAGGCCGAGCTGGTCGTGGTGCCCGCCGACTCCGTGGCGCCCATCCCCTCCGGCGCCAGCCTGACCGAGGCCGCCACCCTGCCCATGAACGGCCTCACCGTCCGGCGCGCGCTCGACCTGCTGCAGCTCCCGGCGGGCGCCACCCTGGCCATCACCGGCGCCGCCGGCGCCGTCGGGGGCTATGCCATCCAGCTGGGCAAGGTGGAGGGCCTGCGCATCGTGGCGGACGCGGCGCCGGCCGACGTGGCCCTGGTGCGGGGCCTGGGCGCCGACATCGTGGTCGCGCGCGGCCAGGCGGTCGCCGCAGCCATCCGCGCGGCCGTGCCCGGCGGGGTGGACGCGCTGCTGGATGCCGCGGTTCAGGGGGCGGCCGTGCTGCCGGCGGTGCGCGACGGCGGCCAGATCGCGGCCGTGCGGCGCTTCGAGGGCGGAAGCGAGCGCGGCATCCGCATCCACCAGGTCGGCGTGACCGACTACCTGCGCAACCATGCGGCCCTGGCGGCCCTGGGCCAGCTGGCGGGCGCCGGGCGGCTGACCCTGCGCGTGACGGCCACCTTCCCGCCGGAGCAGGTCGGGGAGGCCCACCGCCGCCTGCAGGCCGGCGGGGTGCGCGGGCGCATGCTCATCGTCTTCTGATTCAGGGGGGTCAGCCTGGGCGACGCGACGGCTGCAGGGTTCGCCGCCGGCTGGCTGCTTGGCGCGTCGTCGCGGCCGCCACCCCCCCTCCTGCACCCGCGTCCTTCCGCATCCGCACCGGTCCCCGGACCAGCCCCACTCCGCGACTCCCCCCGCGACCGGCGCTGGACCCGCGCCCCGCTCCGCGACCCACGCCCGCGGCCCCGCTTCACCACCGCCCCCCTCACCCTCCCCCGCTCTCGCTCCCCCTGACTGCCCCGGGACCTGCGCCGCCGCGCGCCGGACCCGCGCTGGAGCCCCGCGGGATCCGCGACCACCGTT
>JAJYVM010000258.1 GCA_021792015.1 Bacillota bacterium
CCCTCGGCGACAACGGCTTTCCCGGCCTTGAGCTTCCCGGCGACCATGGCCTTGCCCGCCTCGACGCTTTCGGCGACGATCATGGCCTTCGCGGACTCGATCCCCTCGGCGGCGGCGATCACGGACTTTCCGGCCCTGAGCTTCAGCGCGGAGAGCATCGGCTGCGTGGGCTCGATCTTGTCGGCGACCACGGCATTCGCGGCCTCGATGACATGCTCGCCCGCTGCCGCGTGGTGGCTGAGCGCCTGGTAGGCCATCCCGGCGGCCTCAGCCAGGCGCCCTTCCGTGTAGTGGAGCACGGCCTTCACTTCCAGCCTGGCCGCCTCCTTGTGGTGCTCGGCAGCTTGCCGGTAATGCTCGATCGCGATGCGATGTTGTTCTCCCGCTTCACGGTGGTCCGCCGCCGCCAGCTGTCCGTGGTCCTTTGCGACACGCTCCTCCATGGTTCGGGTTCCTCCTCCGACGCTGATGGGCTTCATCGGGTGGGGGCGGCAATCCGGCGGTATCGGCAACCCGGAGGCACCTTGGCGACCGGCAGGCCGCCGAGCCCCCCTGGAGCGGACATGCCTGCACCTGGAAGTATGAAACCTTCGCCGTTTAGGCTGCTAAACGAGGTGCTGGCAGTCTGCGCGGTTTCGTCGCAAGTCACGTCATTGACCCCGGGGTACGTCAGCTTTCTGCTCCCCACGCAATGGTTGCCAATGTTACCGGTCCGGAACCAGGCTGCAGAACCGGCATTGGTGTGGTCGGACAACTCGGCCGTTATCATCGCGGGCTGCGGGGTCGTGCACGGCGAGCTGGCGGCATTCGCCCGCGGCGCTCTCCCCGATGGGCTTGCGTACGTGCCGGTCCGGCAGACGCTGAACCGCCAATCGCTCATCCCTTCCCCAGACGCGCAGGGCAGGGGCGGTGGGGGCGCTCGGCCGCAACGCCCGAAAGCTCCTCAACCGCGGCGAACCGGTGGGCGACGCGGCTTCGGCCCGTCCGAACGACGGAAGTGCAGGTGGCGCCTGCGGATTCCGATGATGAGTGTGGTGGGAGCCTGCGTCGGCGGCGGATGCGGGTTGGCCTCGGGCCGTATCCCGCCCGCTTGCGCCACGACGAGGCACCGAGCACTCGGATGGCTGTGTCCGGTCGTTGTGGGGCGCGGTGCGGCAGACATGCCGTCGCGACGCGGGGCGGGCAGCGCAAAATGGCGTCCGGTCGCGAAAATCTCTTTGACCGGCGCCGGCTGCTCCCCCCACAATGCAGAGGTGTGAAATGGGAGGTTGGCTGGTGCGGTTGCGGGTGCGCTCCTGGAGACCCCTGGGCATCCTGGCGTCGCTGATCCTGATCCTGGTCGTCGTCCAGCTCCTGCGCCCGGTTCCCCCGATCCAGCTCCGCACCAGCATGCCCGCCACGCTGACCGTGCCGGGCCCGACGGCGCACATCCCGTGGCCCAGCGCGGGCCAGAGCGCGCTGGCTGTCGCCGGCGTGGGCATGGTCGGCACCTCCGGGACGATCACCCCGACGCCCATCGCCAGCCTGGCGAAGATGATGGTCGCCTACCTCATCCTGAAGGACCACCCCCTCGGCGCGGGCCAGAACGGGCCGCAGCTCACGGTGACCCCGGCCGACGTCGCCCTCTACCAGAGCGACGCGGCGGGCAACCAGTCGGTGCTGCCGGTCGCCGCCGGCGAGGTCCTCAACGAGCGGCAGATGCTCGAGGGGCTGCTGCTGCCCTCGGGCAACAACGTCGCCACCATGCTCGCCCGCTGGGACGCCGGCAGCCTCTCGGCCTTCGTGGCCAAGATGAACGCGGCGGCCAAGGCCCTCGGCATGACGCAGAGCCACTACGCCGACGCCAGCGGGGTCGACCAGGCCACCGTCAGCACGGCCGTGGACCAGGTCCGGCTGGCCGAGGCGGACATGGCCAACCCGGTGTTCGCCGCCATCGTGCGCCTGCCGCAGGCCACGCTGCCGGTGGCGGGCGTCGTGTATAACGTCAACGCGGACCTCGGCCACGCCGGGATCATCGGGGTCAAGACCGGCAGCACGACAGCGGCCGGCGGCTGCCTGGTCGCGGCGCGCGAGGTGACCGTCGGCGGCACGCCGCGCCTCGTCATCGGCGCCGTGCTGGGCCAGGGCGGCCTGCAGCCGCTTCCGGATGCCCTGGCGGCGGGCAAGCGGCTGATGGCGGCGGTGCCCGGCCTGTTCGCCATGGTCCACCCCGTGCGCGCGGGGCAGGTGGCCGCCTCGCTGGTGGCGCCGTGGACCCACCCGGTGGCGCTGGCCGTCCCCGCCCCGGCCCCGGGCTTTGTCGGCTGGGGCGGCCTGCGCGCCTCGGCGCACGTGGCGCCCACCGCGGATCTGAAGCCCGGCAAGCCGGTGGCCGCCGGCACGAAGGTCGCCTCGCTGACCCTGACCGTGGGCAGGCAGACGGCCACGCTGCCCCTTGCGGCCGGGGTCGCCATCGCCCCGCCGTCACTGGCCTGGCGGCTCATGCGACCCTGACGTTGGAGCAGACGGGAGGCCTTCCTAGCCGTGCGCGTCCCCGGCCAGCCTGTCCTCAAAACCGGCCGCCTGCTGCTGCGCCCCCTCGAGCCGGGCGACGCCGCAGAGGTGCAGCGCCTCGCGGGCCATGCGGCCGTGGCGTCGACCACCCGCAGCATCCCCCACCCGTACCCCGACGGCGCCGCCGAGGCCTTCATCGCCCTCACGCGGGCGAACGCCCAGCAGGGCCTCGGATACACGTACGCCGTGGTGGATCGCGCCGGCGGGCAGCTGACGGGGTGCGTGGGCCTGCGCCTTGACCCGCCCGACCGCCGCGCCGAGCTCGGTTACTGGATCGGCGTGCCGTACTGGGGCCGGGGCGTTGCCACCGAGGCCGCCACCGCGATCCTGCGCTTCGCCTTCGCGCCTGAGCACCTCGACCTCAACCGCGTCTTCGCGACGGCTCTCACCCGCAACCCCGCCTCGTCGCGCGTGATGGAGAAAATCGGCCTCCTCCGCGAGGGCACCCTGCGCCAGCACGTCGTCAAGGACGGTGTGCCGGAGGACCTCGTCTTCTACGGCCTGGTCAGGGGCCAGCACCCGCCGCGCTGAGCCCGGCCGCCCCCTTGACCCGCACGCCGCCGCCCGCAAATGTCGGGAACCCGCACGGTGTCCGAGCGAACCGTTTGTCGCTTCGCATCAAAGCCCTGGCAGACTTGAGACATCGGGGGTGATTGCTGCGCGCCGCGCCTGGCTCGGCGCGCGTCACACCCGTCCCCGGCGCCCGGGCCGGGCGGAAGCGGGGTCCGGGCAACCGGGAAACGGCGCCCAGCACCCGCACCGAACCCAGTGGCGGACGGCCAGCCAGGGCCGGAGAGCAGGTCGATCCGCCTGCAGCAGGGTTCTGCCCGTCCGGGACCGACCCCGTGGGCCGGTCCTCCAGACCACGAAGGGAGGGTTCCCGCGCCAATGACTTCCGTATTGACCGGTCCCCGTGCCCTTGCCACCGTCGAGATCGCCGCCGGCGCCTCGTTCGCGCCGGAGGTGCCCGGGGTGTATCTGATTCTGCAGGGCCGCGTGCGCTACGTCCACGTCACCGACGAGGGCCAGGCCATGGTCACCGGCGTGCTCGGCGCCGGGGAGGCCTTCATCTTCCGCCGGCCGTGGCTGCCCGGCAGCCCCAGCGGGTACGTGGAGGCATATGAGGAAGCGACCCTGTTGGTCGTGCGTGAGCGCGACATCGCCGAGCTGTCGGCCCGCCAGCCCACCCTGGCCGCCGCCATCACCCGTGCCCTGATGCGCCAGACCACTGACCTATTGGACATGGTGGGCGACCTGGTCCTGGCCAACGCGCGCGAGCGCGTGCTGCGGACCCTGATCCGGCTGGCTGACCGCCACGGCGTGCCCTCGGCCCAGGGCGACTACGTGCGCATCGCCGTCCCCCTGAAGCACCGGGACCTCGCCACGCTGGTCGGGGCCTGCCGCGAGACCGTGACAAACGTGCTGGCCGACCTTGCGGCGACCGGCGCCGTGCGCACGGGGCGGGCGACCATCTCCGTCTGCCGCGCCCGCGCCATCGACCTCCTGGAGGAGTCCCGGGACCGGCACGCCGTCACGACGACCGCATAGGGACGGGCGGCCGCCACCTGCCTCCCACGGGGCCACGGCGGCTGAGAGGTAAGGGCGGGGTGATTTCAGAACCTCCCTGGTGCGAAGGGAGCGCAAGCCCGTGTTCGACGCCTGGATCTACCCCTACCCCTCTCGGCGAGCCGTGGTATTCGCAAGGCGCGGAATGGTGGCCGCCAGCCATCCGCTGGCGGCCCAGGCCGGACTCTCGATGATCCAGGCCGGTGGCAATGCCATCGATGCCGCCGTCGCCACCGCCGCGTGCCTGACCTTCATGGAGCCGGGCGCCAACGGCATCGGCAGCGACGCCTTCGCCCTGGTCTGGTCGGGCGGCAAGCTGCACGGGCTGAACGCCAGCGGGCCGGCGCCCGGTGCCATCAGCATCGAGGCCGTGCGGCGGGCCGGGCACACGGAGATGCCCACCCATGGCTGGACGCCGGTGAACGTCCCGGGCGCCCCCGCCGCATGGGCGGCGCTGATCGAGCGGTTCGGCAAGCTGACGCTGCCGCAGGTGATGGCCCCCGCCATCCAGCTGGCGGAGGAGGGGCATCCCGTCGCCGCCGGGGTCGCGCGCGGCTGGCAGGCGACCGCCGCCCGCTTCGCCAGCATGCTCAGGGGCGAGCAGTACCGCGGCTGGTTTGAGACCTTCGCCCCGGACGGGACGGGCCCGAACCCCGGCGACATCGTGCGGATGCCGTTTCACGCGAGTACCCTGCGCGCCATTGCGGAGACGGGCGCGCGCGCCTTCTACGAGGGCGCTCTGGCCGAAAAGATCGACGCCGACGCGCAGATCCACGGCGGCTACCTGCGCATGGCCGACCTGGAGGCCTTCAAGCCCGAGTGGGTCGACCCGATCTCCGTCCCCTATCGGGGCTACGACATCTGCGAGATCCCGCCGAACGGCCAGGGCATCGTGGCGCTGATGGCGCTGAACATCCTGCGGGGCTTCGAGTTCAGCGACCGCGAGCGCTGGGAGACCTACCACCGCCAGATCGAGGCCATCAAGCTCGGCTTTGCGGATGGCAAGCACTACGTGAGCGACCCCAGAGCCATGCGGGTCGCGGTCTCGGACCTGCTGGCCCCCGCCTACGGCGACGAGCGCCGCAAGCTGATCACGGACCGGGCCCTCGACCCGGCCCCAGGCCAGCCGCCCCGCGGCGGCACCGTCTACTTCGCCACGGCCGACGGCGAGGGCAACATGGTCTCGTACATCCAGAGCAACTACATGGGCTTCGGCTCCGGCATCGTCGTCCGCGGCACGGGCATCAGCCTGCAGAACCGCGGCCACACCTTCTCGCTGGATCCGGGGCACGTCAACGCGCTGGCGCCCGGCAAGAAGACATACCACACCATCATCCCGGGGTTCGTCTGCAAGGACGGCGCGCCGGTCGGCCCCTTCGGCGTGATGGGCGGCTTCATGCAGCCGCAGGGCCACGTGCAGGTGATCAGCAACCTCCTGGACTTCCACATGAACCCGCAGTCCGCGCTGGATGCGCCGCGCTGGCAGTGGACCGAGGGGCGGCAGGTGACCCTGGAGCGGACCATCCCGGGTCACATCGTGGAGCGCCTGGCCCGCGCCGGCCATCAGTTGCGGATTGCGACGGAGAGCGGCGGCTTCGGCCGCGGTCAGGTCATCGTGCGCCTGCCGGGCGGGGCCCTGGCCGGCGGCACCGAGCCCCGCACCGACGGCCAGATCGCGGCCTGGTGATGGGCGAC
>JAJYVM010000259.1 GCA_021792015.1 Bacillota bacterium
CACGGCGACGGGCCGCGAGCTGGGCTGTCCGGCCTGCCAGGGCAGCGTGCCGGCCAACTTCGAGGTGGCCGGGGACCGGGGCGCGTGGGCCCTAGACGAGCGGGCGCGCGGCATGTGGCGCTACGCATCGCGCCTGCCCGTCGCCGCGGGCGATGCCGTCAGCCTCGGCGAGGGGGCCACGCCGCTGCTCGAGTGCCCGGACCTGGGCGTCATGGCCAAGTGCGAGTTCGTGAACCCGACCGGCTCGTTCAAGGACCGCCTGGCCGCGGCCGCCATCTCCTGGGCGAAGGCGGCGGGGCTGCCGGGCGTGCTCGCCGCCTCCTCCGGCAACGCGGGCGCCGCCGTGGCCGCCTACGCGGCCCGCGCCGGCCTGCCGTGCCTGATCCTCACCACCCGCGCCTTCCCCGGCACCATGCAGCGCCAGATGCGCAGCTACGGGGCCATGGTCGTGGCGACGCCGACGGCGCCCGACCGCTGGACGCTGGCCCGCGAGGTGACC
The DNA here is from genome assembly GCA_021792015.1 of Bacillota bacterium. GTDB lineage: Bacteria > Bacillota > Sulfobacillia > RBS10-35 > JAJYVM01 > JAJYVM01. The sequence continues at coordinate 500 of JAJYVM010000259.1, forward strand.
CGGCGCTGGGGGTGGCTCCCCGTCTCCAACGTCACCGACCCGCCGGTCGGTAGCCACCCCGTGGGCATCGAGGGCTACCGCACGATCGCGTACGAGATTGCGGAGGCGTGCACGCCCGCCGCCGTGGTGGTGCCCGTCGGCTACGGGGACTCCATCGCCGGCATCTGGCGGGGGTTCGCGGACCTGCTCGCCCTCGGCCGGCTGAAGGCAGCCCCCCGGATGATCGCCGCCGAGTCGTACGGGTCCTTGAAAGCCGCGTTGGACGGCGGGGCCGAAGGACCCGCCGACACAAAGGGCAGCGGGTCGATCGCCTACTCCGCGGCCGTTCCGCGCAGCACCTACCAGGCGCTCCGCGCGATCCGCGCCTCCGGCGGCACGGCCGTGCCCGTCACCGACGCCGAGGCCGTCCAGGCGCGCCGCGACCTGGCCCAGCGCGAGGGCCTGCTGGTCGAGATCTCCTCCGCGCTGGCGCTGGCGGCGGCGCGCAAGCTCCCGGCCGGGGACGGCCCCGTGCTCTGCCTGCTGACCTCGACGGGGATCAAGGACGTCGAGGTGGGCGAGGACGCCGCCGAGCTGCCGCTCTGCGCGCCCGACCTCGGGAGCCTGGCGGGCCTGCTGAAGGAGCGGTATGGCTTTGCCGCGGACTGAGCTGGGCCTTTTGCACCTCGGCAGCCGGCCGGCGAACGAGCTGCCGGACTTCGCGCGGCGGGTCGAGGACCTTGGCTACGACGCGCTGTGGATGTCGGACGAGAAGTTCTACCGTGACCCGTTCGTCAGCCTGGCCGTGGCGGCGCAGGCCACCACCCGCCTGCAACTCGGCACCGGCGTCACCGAGCCCTACGGGCGCCACCCGGCCCTGATCGCCATGGCCATGGGCACGCTGGCCGAGCTCTGCCCCGGGCGCTGCTTCATCGGCCTGGGCGCGGGCGGGCCGGGCTTTCCGCCCATGGGCGTGCGGCGCGAGCGCCCCGTCCAGGCCGTGGGCGAGGCCATCGCCATCCTGCGCGGGCTGCTGGCGGGCGAGCGCGTCGACGTGCGGGGGCAGGTCCTGTCGTTCCGCGGCGGCAGCCTGAACTTTCCGACCACGCCGCTGCCGATCTACGTGGCGGCGCGCGGCCGGCGCATGCTGCGGACCGCGGGGGCCATCGCCGACGGGGTGGTCATGGCGCCCTTCGCCTCGGCGGCGGCCCTTGACCACGCCATCGGCCTGGTGCGGGGCGGGGGCGCGGGGCCGGCGCCCGACGCGGGTGGCACGTCCGCGGATCGCGGCACCGGCAGCGCGCCGCGCGGCCCGGGCAGCCGGGGCACACCCGCGGCGGACCGCGCGGGGACCATCGCCGGGGGAGTCGGCGGCTCGACGTCGCGCGGCGGGGAACCCTGCGGCCGGCCAGGCGCCCGCGCCCCCAAGCTGATCGCCCGTGTCGACGTCTGCATCGCGGACACGCGCGAGCGCGCGCGGGAGGCCGCCCGCTACTTCGTGGCCCTGCCCCTCTGGGTCAGCTACCCCGACTGGGGCTACGCGCAGGCCCTTGGCATCGCGCTGCCGGAGGCCCTGCGCACCCTCATCGCGCGGCGCGAGTACGGCGACATCGCGGCGGCCGGCGCCATGCTGCCGGAGGCGATGATCGCGCACTTCGCCGTGGCGGGCACCGAGGCCGACGTGGCGGCGCAGCTGGCGGCCATGGCCGCGCGGGTCGGGCAGGTGCTGGTCCACCCCGTGGGGAGCCCGGACTGCGGCGCCGACGAGCTGGTCGCGACCGTGGCCCGCATCTGGAGGTCGATGGCGAAGCCATGAAATTCGGCATCGGGCTGCCCACCTGCACGGAGGGCATGATGTACCCCGTTCCGTTCGCGGGGCCGGCCGACCTCGCGCGGGTGGCCGTCGAGGCGGAGCGGCTCGGCTACTACGCCGTGATGGGCAACGACCACCTCACGACGCAGCGCTACGTCCGCGAGAGCTTTCCCGACCCGCCCGCCTTCTACGAGCCCCTGGTCACCTCCGCCTACTGCGCGGCCCAGACCAGCACCATCCGCTTCATGACGGGCGTCATCGTCATGCCCGTGCACGAGCCCGTCATGCTGGCCAAGCAGGCCGCCACCCTGGACCAGCTCAGCGGCGGCCGCCTGATGCTGGGCATCGGCGTCGGCGCCTACCGCGAGGAGTTCGAGGCCGTGCGCCCCGCGCTGAAGGGCGCCGTCCGCGGCGACATGGTGGAGGAGGGCATGGCTGCCCTGCGCCTGCTGTTCACGGAGCGGCGGGCCACCTTCGCCGGCCGGCACTACGCCTTCACGGACGTCGAGATGTATCCGAAGCCCCTGCAGCGGCCGCTGCCAATGTTCTCGGCCGGTAACGCCGAGGGCTCCATCCGCCGGGCGGCCCAGCTCTGCGAGGGCTGGCTGCCCGCCGCCGTCGGCCCCGAGCGCATCGCCGAGGGCCGCCAGCGCCTGTACCGCCACGCGCGGGCGGCGGGGCGCGACCCGGCGGCCCTGTCGATCGCCCTGCAGCTCGTGGTCTGCATCGGCCGCAGCGCGGCGCAGGCCCGTGAAGCCTTCATGGGCTCGCAGCTATATGCCCACCTGGCATCGCTCGGCGGCTCGACCCTGAAGGACGTGGACACATCGGCGTACGAGCGGATCAACCTGATCGGCACGCCGGACAGCATCCGCCGCCAGGTGGCGGCCTACGCCGAGGCCGGCGTCGACCACCTGGCCGGCCTGCTGTTCGTCGGCAACACGGTCGACGAGATGATCGCGCAGATGCGGCTCTTTGCGGAAACGGTGGTGAACGCGGAATGAACCGGGAGCGGGCGGCTGCCCTCATGGCCGAGGCCGGCGCCGACGTCCTCGTGGGCACGAGCTATCCCAACGTGATGTACGTGAGCGGCTACCAGCCGTTCAGCCAGCGCTTCCTGCCGTCCTCGCAGGTCTACGCGATCTACGACGGGGCGCGCACGGCGGTCGTGGCGCCGATCGGGGACGCCGACATGTACGCGCAGTTCCCGCCGGACGGTGTGCGCATGGCCTTTTACGGCACCTTCTACACGGAGGCCGGCCCGGCGGAGACCGACGAGATGCGGCGGTTCGCCGCGGTCGCGCTGGGGCAGGGCCACCCGCCGGCCCGCGAGGTGCTGACGGCGGAGCTGGAGGCGCTGCCGAAGTCGGCGCGCATCGCCCTGGACGAGCGCGGGATCGCCCCGGCCGAGCTGGCATTTGTGCGCGAGCGCTTTGGCGCTCGCGTCATCCCGGGTGCTGAGCTGCTGGACCGCATCCGCATGGTGAAGACCCCGGACGAGATCCGGCGGCTCACGGGCGCCGTGACGGCCATCGAGGCGGCGTACGAGGCCGCCCTGGCGGCCGCCGTGCCGGGGATGACCGAGTCCGACATCGCAAAGGTCTTCGACCGGGAGACCATCGCCCGGGGCAGCTCGCCCCTGTTCACCGTCATCGCCTTCGGCGAGCGCGGCGCCCTGCCCAACGCCGTGCCGGGCGCCCGGGCCCTGGCGGCGGGCGACCTCATCCGCTTCGACATCGGCTGCCGCACGGAGGGCTACGCCTCCGACATCGCGCGCACGGCGGCCTTCCGCTCGGCATCGGCCAAGCAGCGCGCCTACTACGCCGCCATCCTGGCCGGCGAGGATGCGGCGCTGCGTGCCGTCCGCGCCGGCGTCCGGGCCCGCGACGTGTTCGCCGCCGCCGTGGAGGGCACGCGCGCCGCCGGGATCCCGCACTACCGCCGCCACCACGTCGGCCACGGCATCGGGCTCGACGTCTACGACCGCCCGAGCCTCAGCGCCACCGACGAGACCGTGCTGGAGGCGGGGATGGTGCTCGAGGTCGAGACGCCGTACTACGAGATCGGCCTCGGCGGGCTGCAGGTCGAGGACACGGTGGTGGTGACCGAGACCGGCTACCGGATGCTGACCCGCACGTCCCGCGCGCTGCGCATCGTGTGAGCGCGTGATCCGCTGATCCGGAAGGGGAGGGATGCCGCCTGGCCCGCGTCAACGAATCGCTCGACGACTACTCCCTGCGGCGCGTGCCGGAATCGGCCCAGCAGTCGACGCTCGACATCGCCCTCGTGCGCATGGGCGTCACGGTCTCGAGCTCGGACCTGCTCTTCGGGTACACGATCGGCCTCTACTTCGGCTTCTGGCAGGCCCTGCTGATCGCCCTCGGCTACTCGGCCCTGGTGGCCGGCGCCTCCATGCTGATCGGCTACATCGGCGTGCGCGAGCGCACGTCCTTCGCGCTGTCCTCGCGCTTCATCTTCGGTCGCGACGGCAGCCGCCTGGTCTCCCTGGTCATGGCCGTCATCATCGCTGGCTTCTACGGCTACATCCTCGGCATCACGGTCGATGTGTTCCCGGGGCACACCAATCCCGCCATCCTTGGGGTTTACAGCGTCGTGCTGGGCGCGATCTTCCTCGTCATCTCGGCCCTGGGCTTCGCCGGCGGCCTGAGGTGGGCGAGCCGCGTCGGCGTGCCGCTGATGATCGTCCTGGTGCTCGTCGCCGACATTGCCGCCGTCCACCACGCCGGGGGCCTTCACGCCATCGCCGCCATCACGCCGAAGCTGGCCGGCAAGATGGCCCTGGCCACCATGATCGGGCTCGGCGTCTCCAAGTGGCTGGCCGGCGCCATCATCTCGCCCGACCTGATGCGCTTCGGCAAGAACGGCTGGACGGTCGTCAGCACCAGCCTGGCCGAGTTCGTGGTGGGCAACTTCGGCTTCAACCTGCTGGGCCTGATCCTGGGCCTCAGCCTCGGGGCCTCCGACCTCGGCAGGGCCTTCGGCCTGCTCGGCATCACCGCCCTGGCCACCGTGGCCTTCATCGTGCAGAGCATCACCGTGGAGATGAACGAGCTTTACGCCGCCAGCCTGGCGGTGAGCAACGCCCTCGGCGTGGGCCGCGTCGCCACGAACATCGCCGTCGGCGTGATCGGCATCGCCATCGGCTACTACGGCGTCGTGCACGGGATCATCGGCGCCTTCCTCGGCTGGATCGGCGACGTCGGCTACGCCCTGCCGGCCCTGGCCGGCGTCATGATCGCCGACTACTTCGTGGTGCGGCGCCTGCGCTACCCCGAGGGCCTGGAGGGCGTGGCGGCCGTCAACTGGCGCGCCGTGGCCGCCTTCCTGGTGACGATCGCCGTCAACCTCTACCTGGGCCTTGGCCTGCACGACACCTTCTGGCACTCGATGCCCTTCATCGGCTTTGTGCTGTATATCGTCTTCTCGATCCCGCAGACCCTGCGCAGCTGGTCGGCGAAGGCGGCCGGGAGCGCAGCCGACTGAGGGC
>JAJYVM010000260.1 GCA_021792015.1 Bacillota bacterium
GCCAAGCCTGGAGGGCCTGCGGCAGGTGGCGCGGGCCGCCGACGTCGGCGGCGTGGTCCGCATGAGCCCGCCGGCAGCGCGCGGCCGATGCCGTGTTCCAGGTGAGTCAGCGCCCCGCCGCCCAAGTGGGTGAGGGCGATCAGGCCGAGTAGGGGTGCGAGCAGGAGCAAGCCGATCAGTGCGATGGCCACCGAGCAGATGGTCGACCAGGTCCTGATGCTGCCGGAGGGCACGCGCGTGCAGGTGCTCGGGCCGATGGTGCGCGGGCGCAAGGGCGAGCACGGCAAGCTCTTCGACGAGGTGCGCCGCGCCGGTTTCGTGCGCGTGCGCGTCGACGGCACCGTGATCGACGTCAGCGACGGACAGACCCCGGCGCTGGCCAAGAACAAGAAGCACACCGTCGAGGTCGTGGTCGACCGGCTGGTCGTGCGGCCCGACGCTGGCTCGCGCCTGGCCGAGGCCCTGGAGAAGGCCCTGGAGTGGGGCGGCGGGCTGGCCGTGGTTGCGGTGGGCGACGGCGCACCTGCGGCGGGGTCTGCGGCAGCGGCGCCAGCCGGCCGGGCCGCGAGAGCGGCCAGCGCGGACGGCGGCGTCCGGGACGGAGACCGAGATGGAGACGAGGAGGGCGCGGGGCCGGAACCCGGCATGGGGCCGGAGCCCGGCGCGCGGCCGGAGCCGGGCGCGCGGCCGGAGCCGGGCACGGCGGGCAAGGCCGGCGGCGACCTGCTGTTCTCGCAGCGCTTCGCCTGCCCGGAGTGCGGCACCAGCATCGACGAGCTGGCGCCTCGGCTGTTCTCGTTCAACAACCCCTTCGGCGCGTGCCCGGAGTGCACCGGCCTCGGCGTGCGCATGGAGGTCGACCCCGGCCTCGTGATCCCCAACCGGCGCCGGTCGATCGCCGAGGGCGCCGTGGGGCCCTGGGGCGGCGGCGAAAACTACTTCTCGCAGCTCATCACGGCCGTCGCCCTGCACTTCGGCGTCGACCCGGGCGCCCCGCTGCAGGACGCCCCGCCCGACTTCATCCAGAAGCTGCTTTACGGCGCGCCGGGCGAGCGCATCGACTTCGAGTACCGCAACATGTTCGGCAAGGTGCGCCCGCGCCACGTGGTCTTCGAGGGCGTCGTGCCCCTGCTGGAGCGCTACCACCGCGAGGCGCGCTCGCCGGGCATGCGCCAGGAGATCGAGCAGTACATGACCGCCATCCCCTGCGACGCCTGCAAGGGCAAGCGCCTGAAGCCCGATGCCCTGGCCGTGACCGTCGGCGGCGTCAACATCGCGGACCTCACGGCCATGACCGTGGTCCAGGGCCGCGGCTTCCTTCAGGAGTGCGAGCTGACGGAGCGCGAGCGCCTGATCGGCCGCCAGATCCTGAAGGAGATCGACGAGCGGCTGGGCTTTCTGGCCAACGTCGGGCTCGACTACCTGACGCTCAGCCGCGCCGCCGGCACCCTGTCCGGCGGCGAGTCGCAGCGCATCCGCCTGGCCACCCAGATCGGCTCCGGCCTCGTCGGCGTCCTCTATATCCTGGACGAGCCGTCGATCGGCCTGCACCAGCGGGACAACGCCCGCCTGATCGCCACCCTGCGGCGCCTGCGCGACCTCGGCAACACCCTGATCGTCGTCGAGCACGACGAGGAGACGATGCGCGCCGCCGACTACATCATCGACATCGGCCCGGGCGCCGGCGCGGACGGCGGTCACGTGGTCGCCGCGGGCACGCCGGAGCAGATCGCGGCCAACCCGGCGTCCGTGACGGGAGACTTCCTGGCGGGGCGGCGCCGCATCCCCATCCCCCCGCAGCGGCGCGGCCCCGCGCCGGGCGACCGCTGGCTGACGGTGAAGGCGGCGGCGGCCCACAACCTCAAGCACATCGACGTCAGCTTCCCGCTCGGGCGCTTCACCTGCGTCACGGGCGTGTCGGGCTCCGGCAAGTCCAGCCTGGTGAACGAGGTGCTGTATAAGCGCCTGGCCGCCGACCTGAACGGCGCCCGGATCCGGCCGGGTCCGCACGGCGACGTCCTGGGCCTGGACGGCCTGACCAAGGTGGTGGACGTGGACCAGTCGCCCATCGGCCGCACGCCCCGCAGCAACCCCGCGACGTACACGGGCGTCTTCGACGACATCCGCGACCTCTTCGCGCGCACGCCGGAGGCCCGCACCCGCGGCTACAGCAAGGGCCGCTTCTCCTTCAACGTGCGCGGCGGGCGCTGCGAGGCCTGCTCCGGCGACGGCATCATCAAGATCGAGATGCACTTTCTGCCCGACGTGTACGTTCCGTGCGAGGTCTGCAAGGGCAGGCGCTACAATCGCGAGACCCTCGAGGTCCTGTACCGCGGCCGCTCGATCAGCGACGTGCTGGAGATGTCGGCGAGCGAGGCGGCGGCCTTCTTCGCGCCGGTGCCCGCCATCCGCCGCCGCCTGCAGACCATCGTGGACGTCGGCCTCGGCTACATCCGCCTCGGCCAGCCCGCCACGACCCTGTCGGGCGGCGAGGCGCAGCGCGTCAAGCTGGCGACGGAGCTGTCCCGGCGCTCGGACGGCGGCGCCGTGTACATCCTGGACGAGCCGACGACCGGCCTGCACGCCGCCGACATCGAGAAGCTGCTGCAGGTCCTGCACCGGCTGGTCGACGCCGGCGACACGGTGATCGTGATCGAGCACAACCTCGACGTGATCAAGACGGCGGACTGGATCATCGACCTCGGCCCCGAGGGCGGCGACCGCGGCGGCGAGGTGGTGGCCGTGGGCACGCCCGAGGAGATTGCCGTGGCGCCCGGCTCGTACACGGGCCAGTTCCTGCGCCATGTGCTGGACCTGCCGGCCTACGCCCAGGCCGCCGGACAGAGCTGAGGCGTTGTGACGGCGCACGCCTGCGCGTGCGCCGGCGACCATCGTTCCGCGGTGGCGTGCAGGCACACGGCTTCATCCGGAGGCCGCCATGCTGGCGCGTCGTGTCGAAGTTCTCTTCACCGCTGCCGACTATGACCGTCTCCGTCAGTTTGCCCGCGCGCGCGGCGTGACCGTGGGAGAGGCTGTCCGGGAAGCCGTGGCCCGCTACGTGCTCGCCGGGCGACACCGCGCGGCTTAGCAGGCGCTCGCGCGGCTCTTCTCGGGGAATTTGACATGGATTGGCCCGACTTGGCTGTGCTTGAGGACGAACTTGCCCGCGACCTGGTGCGGGACCTTGAAGCTCGTTGATACGAACGTGCTCGTGTGCGCCTTGGGCCGTGAGCATCCGCTCAGGGCGGCGTGCCGTCGCGTTCTGGCCTGGGGTGCCGCCAACCAGGGCGAGCTGACCACCGACGCCGAGGCGCTGCAGGAGTTGCTGCATTTCTATGGGACACGCGGCGAAGCCGGCAAGGGCGCCGCTGCCGTGCGCGAGTGCCTGGCCATCCTGCCGGGCCCGCTCGCCATCGCCGCGGCGGAGGTCCAGGAGGCCGCCGCGCTCGTGCTCGCGTCGCCGCGACTTTCCACGCGCGACGCCATTCATGCGGCCGTGGTTCGCCTGCACGGCCCCGATGCCATCATCAGCGCCGATCGCGACTTCGACGAGGTGCCCGGCCCGCGGCGCCTGAGTCCCGAGGTCGCCGTTCCGTGGGCCATTTCGGCTCGGCGCCGCGCGCTATACTGGCGCCGTGGCCACCACCATCGACGAGCAGCTCCGGCTCCTCCCGGACCACCCGGGGGTCTACCTCTTCCGCGACGCCGCCGGCGAGATCCTGTACGTCGGCAAGGCCGTCTCGCTGAAGAACCGCGTCCGCAGCTACTTTCAGGCCGGCCGCGGCCTCGAAGCCAAGGTGCAGGCCCTGGTCGCCCAGGTGGCGCAGATCGAGCACATCCTGGTCGACTCCGAGGTCGAGGCCCTCGTCCTCGAGAGCGGGCTGATCAAGCAGCACCGCCCCAAATACAACATCAAGTTGCGCGACGACAAGCACTACCCGTACCTGCGCGTGGACGCGCGCGGGCTCTACCCGAAGCTGGAGCTGGTTCGCCAGGTGAGGGGCGACGGTGCCCGCTACTTCGGGCCCTTCCCCCACAGCAGCGCCGTCTGGGAGACGATGCACATCCTGCGCCGCGTCTTCCCGTACCGCTCGTGCTCGGACCGGCGCGTGCGCACCGGCCCCGACTGCCTGTACCACCACATCCACCGCTGCCTGGCGCCCTGCATCGGGGCGTGCGGCGAGGCGGAGTACCGCGCCATGATCGGCGAGATGATCGACTTCCTCGACGGTAGGGCCGACGCCGTGCTGGGGCGCCTGGAGGCGCGCATGCACCAGGCGGCAGAGGAGCTGCGCTTCGAGGAGGCGGCCGAGCTGCGCGACCGCCTGGCGGCACTGCGCACCGTCCTGGAGCGGCAGAAGATCGCCGGCGCGGAGATGGCCGAGCGCGACGTCCTGGCCATGGCGCGGGGCCGCGACGAGGCAGCGGTGCAGGTCTTCTTCGTGCGCAAGGGCGAGGTGGCGGGCCACGATGGCTTCATGCTGACGGGCACGGACGGGCGCAGCGACGGCGAGGTGCTGGCCGCCTTCATCGAGCAGTACTACGCCGACGGGCCGGTGGTGCCGCGCGAGCTGTGGCTTCCGAGCGCCGTGCCCGACGGCGAAGCCGAGTCCCTTGCGGCGATGCTGGCGGCGCGCCGGCACGGTCCGGTCGCGCTGCGGATCCCGCAGCGCGGCGAGAAACGCCGTCTGGTCGAGCTGGTCAAGAAGAACGCCCAGGACTACCTGGCCGAAGAGCAGTGGCGCCGCGAGCGCAGCCGGGACGCGGCCGCGCAGGCGGCTGGCGACCTGCAGGCGGCGCTGGGCCTGCCGGAGCCGCCCCACCGCATCGAGTGCTTCGACATCTCGCACAGCCAGGGCAGCCTGACGGTGGGGGCCATGGCCGTCTTCGAGGGCGGGATGGCGAAGAAGGCGGACTACCGCCGCTTCCGCGTGCGGACCGTGAACAACGACGACTTTCTGGCCATGCAGGAGGTGCTGGGGCGCCGCTTCCGCCGCGGCATGCGCGAGCGGGCCGAGGCCGCGGCCGTGGCGGAGGGCGACGTGACCGACGTGGGGGGCTTTGCGGCGCTGCCCGACCTGCTGATCATCGACGGCGGCAAGGGCCAGCTCTCGCACGCGCGCGCGGTGCTGGAGGACATGGGGCTGGGGGGGATCCCGACGTTCGGGCTGGCCAAGGAGAACGAGTGGCTGTTCGTGCCGGGGAAGAGCGACCCCATCGTCCTGCCGCGCAGCTCGGCGGGCCTGCGCCTGCTGCAGCGCCTGCGCGACGAGACGCACCGGTTCGCCGTCACCTACCACCGCACGCTGCGCGGCAAGCGCAGTGTGGCCTCGGTGCTGGAGGAGGCGCCCGGGATCGGCCCGGCCCGGCGCAAGGCCCTCATGAAGGCGTTCCCGTCCCTGCAGGCCATCGCGGCGGCCAGCGCCGACGATCTGGCGGCGGTGCCCGGCATGAGCCGCGTGGCGGCCGAGGACCTGCTGGCCTACCTGCAGGCGGGGGAGGACCAGCGGCCCGCGCCTGGTGCTGAGCCAGCGCCAGGCGCGGGCCCAGCCACGCCCGCGCTTGCGGCGGCGCCCCCGGCACGGCGAGGGCGCGGCGCAGGGGACGGCTCGCACAACGGTTAGACCGGGGCTGACCCGTCCGGCCTGGCGGCGGAGCCCCGGCAGCGCCCAGCGCCCGGCCGTCGGCGCGGATCGGGCGGCGCATGGCGCCGGCCGAATGATCGAAAGGCGAGGCAGCGGACCCGGGGTGTCGCGATGTTGAAGACTCAATTGACATTGTGAACCTA
>JAJYVM010000261.1 GCA_021792015.1 Bacillota bacterium
TCGTACCGCTGTCGCCAGGGCGGCGGCTCCCGCGCCTCCACAAGGGCCGCGAGGCGCTCGTCGAGGTGGCGTGCCAGCGCGCCGTAGCTGCTGCCGTCCCCCGGGAGCCCGGTGTGGGCCAGGGGGGGAGGCGAGTGGCGGCGTCCACGGGCTCCAGGGCCACGACCAAGCGCCACACGCCGTCCCCGGTGAAACCCCAGTCCAGCTGCAGCCGGGCCGGCGGGTCGAGCGCGACCACCGTGCAGCGCGCCACCTCGCCCGCCTCGGGGTCCAGGGCAAGCTCGAATGTGCCACCGGTGGCCGCCTCGCCGGCGCTGACCTGCGCCAGCCACTGCCGCAGGTGCTCCGGCTGGGTCAGGAAAGCCCACAATCCGTCCATGGTCGCGGCCAGCTCGCACGCGAGCGTGACCCGTGCCCCGCCGGGCTGGCGCACGACCGATCCGCAGCGCATGCCGCCCCCACCCTTCCGTTCTCGCTGGCCAACGTGCGGCGTAGGATTTCTGCGCGCGGAGGTGGACAGCCTTGCCATGGCGCGCGCTCGGAGGCTACCTGGCGCTGGCGGCCGTCGGCCTGGTGCTCGTGCTGCGGCTACCGGGGGCGGGCTCTGTCGCTGCCTTCGCGGCGGGCGGGCCAGCCGCGTCCGCGCAGCCGGGGCCGCGGCTGGCGGTCGGCGATCTCCTGACCTGGCTGGCCACGGGGAGCGCCAACGGCCCGTTTGCGCTCCTGCGCACGGTCCTGCCCGGCATCGGCCTCCCCGTGGCCCCCGCCACCCCGGCCACCCCGGCCTCCGCGGCCTCCGCGGCCCAGGGCTCCACGGCCCCCGCCCCCGTAGCCTCCACGGCCCAGGGCCCCGCGGTCCCCGGCGCCGCCCCGCGGGCCACCCGGCCGTCCCCGCTGCAGCTGCCCGACCCGCCTGGCAACCTGCACCAGACCATCCACCACCCGCTGCCTTCCGACACGCCGCCGCCCGGCAACCTTGTGGTGTACGGGGTCGATCCCTTGGTCCTCATCTACCAGACCGACCCCACCGCGACCGCCGTCGGCCAGCGGCTGGCCGCCGACCTCTTTGCCGGGTATGGCATCCCCGTCGCGCAGCTGCGGACCGCCTTCACGGGCCTGGACCCGTACCTGGCCGCACAGGCCCGCGTGCAGGCCCTCATGCGCCAGTACCCGACCCTGCACATCCTCCTCGACGTGCATGCCGACGCGCCCCCGGCCACCGCCATCGTCGCCGGCCGGCCGGCCGCGCCCGTGATGTTGGTCGTCGGGGACAACCAGACCCTGCCCGACCCGGGCTGGCGGCGGAACGCGGCGTGGGCCGTGCAGGTGGCGGCGGCCATCGAGCGCACCTACCCCGGCCTCCTGCGCAGCTACCTCGGCGCGCCCTTTTACACGGACGGCGGCCGCTTCGACCAGCAGCTCAGCCCGGCTGCGCTGCTGCTGGAGATCGGCGGCCGCGGCGAGCCGGCACGTCTGGAGATGCGTGGGGCGGACCTGCTGGCGGAGGTGCTCGGGCCGATGATCCGCGCCGGACAGTACCCGCACTGATGCCCCCGCTCAGCCCGCCGGCGCCGTCCCCCGCCACCCCGGCCGAGCGCGCGCAGCCCTGCGCGGCCTCAGCGCGCCCGCGCGATCCCGACCCAGCGTGGCACCCGCTCCTGGTAGCGCCGGTAGTCGGCGCCGAACTGGCGCGACAGCATGGCCTCCTCCCGGAGGACCACGCCGTGGTGCACGACCAGCACGGCGCCGGCCAGGGCCGGCAGGATCCACAGAGCCCCCGCCAGCAGGGCCACGCCGGCCCCAATCAGCGACATGCCGCAGTAGATCGGGTTACGCGTGATCCGATACACGCCGCTCGTCACGAGGGCCGCGGCCGGATGGCCGGGCTCGAAGGTGGTGCCCGCGGACCGGAAGCGCCCCGCGGCCATCCCGGCTGACGCCAGCCCAATGGCGGCCAGCACGCCGCCGAGCCATGCACCGACCGCGCCCGGCAGCGCCGGCAGGGGCAGCACCCGCTGCAGCACAAGCCCGAGCACGATCGCGCTGGCGAAGATCAATGGCGGCGGCGCCACGACGTGCTCCACGCCCGGCTCCACGCCCCGCTCGGCGCCCGGCTCCACGTACGGCTCCTCCCCGGATTCCACCGCCTTGGCCCCCCTTGCCCGCAGCATAGCGCGGCTGTGGTACGGTGCGCCTGTGGGACGTCGCCTCGGCCGCCTTTGCGAGTTGCTGCGGGGCTGCCGGCAGCCGCAGGGCGCGACCGGCGGCCCGTCCGGGGCCGCCTCGCCGCCACCCGCTCGCGCCTGCGAGCCGCTCCCGCGTCTTTGCCTCACGGCGCGTGGCGCTGCGCGCCAACACGGGTGCCCGGCGGCGCGCGTCAGCGACCTGCCCGTGCCGCCGCGGCATGACGGGCTTCCGCGACGCTCACGCGCCGCGAGGGTGGCGCGCGCATTCCGCGCGAGTGGTGGCTGAAAGCCTTGGCTGGGGGTGTCCGGGACGGCGATCGACATCGACCTCTACAGCGACACGCTGACCATGCCCTCGCGCGCCATGCGCGAGTTCATGTGCAATGTTCCGGTCGGCGACGAGCAGAAGGGCGAGGATCCCACCGTCAATGCCCTGCAGGAGCGCATCGCCGCCATGCTGGGCAAGCCGGCGGCGCTCTTCATGCCCTCGGCCACCATGGCCAACCAGATCGCCATGAAGTGCCACACCCAGCCGGGCGACGAGATCGTGGCCGACGCCATGAGCCACACCCTCCACTATGAGGTGGGCGGGCCGGCCTTTCACAGCGGGGTGATGGTGCGCGCCCTCTCCGGCCCCCGCGGCTGCTTCACGGCCGAGGACGTCGCAGCCGTCCTGCGGCCTGCGGACTCGCAGTACCTGCCGCAGAGCCGCCTGGTGTGGGTCGAGAACACCCACAACCTTGCCGGCGGCACGGTCTGGCGGCTGCCGGACCTCGAGGGCGTATCGGCCTTCGCGCGGGCGCACGACCTCGCCCTGCATCTTGACGGGGCCCGCATCTTCAACGCGTCGGCAGCCAGCGGGGTGCCGGTCGGCGTCTACGGCTCGCTGGCCGACACGGTGACGGTGTGCTTCTCCAAGGGCCTCGGCTGCCCGGGCGGCGCCGTCCTCGCCGGCCCGTCCGCGCTGATCGGGCGCGCGCGCCGGTATAAGCAGCTCTTCGGCGGCGCCATGCGCCAGGGGGCCGGCATCCTGGCCGGGGCGGCGGTCTACGCGCTGGACCATCACCTCGACCGCCTCGGCGAGGACCACGCCAACGCCCGCCGCCTGGCCGCGGGGCTGGCCTCCGTGCCGGGGGTCGCCGTCGACACCGACCCGGTCGAGACGAACATGGTGTACTTCCGGGTGCCGGACGTCGACGGATTCCACGCGGCCTGCCTGCAGCGCGGGCTGCGCTTCTCCAAGCAGGTGGGCAACCGCCTGCGCGCCGTCACCCACCTCGACGTGGACGCGGACATGATCGAGCGGGCCATCGGGATCGTCCGCGAGGCCGTGGCCTAAGGCGGTCCGTATGGCCCCAACATGTCGCGACGAACGGACGTGATCGGCCCCCCCCTCCTGGCGCAGCATGGAGCGCGAACGGCTCGGGAGGGGATGGCCGCTTGGCGCCAAGGGCTGGTGACGCGCGCACCCGCTGGCCCCTGATGCCCTACGCGTGGGTTGTGGTGGCCGTCGTCTACACCCTCGTCATGGTGGGAGGGGTGGTGACGTCGACGGACTCCGGTCTCGGCTGCGGCCTGCACTGGCCGCTGTGCGCGGGACAGTTCCTGCCGCCCCCCACCCTGCACGGTGTGCTGGAGTGGTCGCATCGCTTCGTGGCTGGCGTCGCCAGCGTCCTGATCGTGGTCCTGGCGGCGCTGCTCTGGGGTTCCGCGCGCCACACCACGCGTCCCACTGTCTTCCGGCGGCTGGCGGCCGCCATGGTGGGCACACTCGCCCTCCAGGTGGCGCTCGGCGGTCTGGTGGTGCTCACGGGCATCCCGGCATGGCTGATCGCCCTCCACGAGGGCGGCGCCCTGCTGCTCCTCGACGTGGCGGTCGCGACGGCCCTCTGGCTCACCCTGGGAAGCGCGGCCGGTTCAGCGGCTTCGCCGCCGCGGATTCGGGTGGCGCTCTGGGCCCTGGCCGCGTGGGCCGGCCTGACCTCCATGCTCGGCAGCTACCTCGCTCACCTCGGCCTGGCGTGCGCGGGCTTCGCCTCCTGCGTGGCAACCATGGCCCACGCGGATGCGCCGTTCGGGGCCGGCATCTGGCATTGGCTCGCGGCGCTGGTACTCGTGGCCGGGCTCATCGCCGTCCTCGCGGGCCTCGACCGCAGCCCGGCGCCCGTGCGCCGCTGGTTCGGGGGGGCGGTGGCGGCGCTGGCCTGCCAGGCCGTCCTGGGCGTCCTCCTGGTGGCGAGCGGCGCCGCACCCGTCGTCCTGGCCCTTCATGAGGCTGTGGGCATGGCCACGGGCGCACTGCTTTGCGGAGCCGCCAGCGCGGCGAGTATCCTGGGAGCCGGTGCCGACCGGCACAGCGGCCGGCGCGGCGTATCCCGTGCGGGCCGGCGGCCGGACGCGGCCATCCTGCGGAGATAGCCTGCAGAGCGAGCGGGGTGGTGCGGAGCGTGCCGACCGAGCAGGAGGACGCAGGTGCCAGCCTGACCTGTCTGGGCGTCGCGTACCCGTGGCAGCTGGACCACATGGGCCACCTCAACGTCCAGTTCTACACGGTGTTCTTCGATCAGGCCACCTGGGCCTTGTTTGCCGAGATCGGCCTTGGTGCCGCGGAGTTCCGCGCGACCGGGCGGGGCATGGCCGCCCTCAGCCAGCACACGGAGTACCGGCACGAGGTTTTCGCCGGCGATGTGATCGAGATCCGGTCCCGCCTGCTGGCCGTGTCGGACAAGACCCTTCGCTTCCTGCACCGCATGCGGCGCAGGCCGGATGGCGAACTCGTCGCCACGAGCGAGTTGGTGGCCGCCCATCTCGACCGGGCCGCGCATCGCGCCGTGCCGTTCCCCGACGCGACCCGCGCCAGCCTGCTCGCGCGCCTGCGGCAGTAGCGAGAGGCGGGGCTCACCCGCGAGCGCCCTCCATGCGATCCATGGTGCTGGAGGTGGGTGGTTGCCGGTGCCTGCCGGATTGCCGAACAGGGCAATCTCTCTCCGGGGGGCGAGGGTGGTTTCACGCGGGCCGGACAGGGTCCGTCACATGCACCCGACGTACCGCGTCGGCCGGTTTGCGCTGACGGTGATCCTGCCGTTGACGCGGTGGCGGCGGCCGGGCACGCGCCAGCGCCGCCCAGCGCCTCTGGACGCGCCCTCGCGTCTCGTGTTCCCGCCGCTGCCCCCATTCTGGTGGTGAATGTCGAAGGCGCCGCCCGGGTGGGCGGCCCCTTGATCGCCCCTGCGGCCGAAGCGCGCGCTACCAGGCTGCCTCCAGCAGGGCAATGAGCTCCGCGGCATCCCGAACCGGCTTCGGGTTCCGCTGCACGCTCGGGTTGGCCAGCGCCATGGCGGCCAGCTGCGGCAGGGACGCGCGGCTGACCCCGATGTCCCGCAGCCGCTGCGGAAGCCCCATCTGACCAACCCATTGCGCCACGTGGCGCGCCGCCGCTTCAGCCGCCTCGCGGTCCGGGCGATCGCCCACCTCCACGCCCAAGGCGGCCCCCGCGCGCGCCAGCGGGGCCGAGGCGGTGTCGGCGTTGAAGCGCATGACGTGCGGCAGCATCACGCTGTTGGCATCCGCGTGCGAGGCGCCGGTCGTGCCGC
>JAJYVM010000262.1 GCA_021792015.1 Bacillota bacterium
CGCTCGATCGACAGCGTGCGGTGCTCACCCGAGGCAAGGCGCGAGAGGGCGGACAGGGGCTCGCCCTGGCTGCCCGTCGTCAGCAGGACGACCTGGCTGGCAGGCAGGCGCGAGACCTCCTCGACCTCGATGTAGGTGCCCGCGTGCACCTCCAGGTAGCCGAGGTCCATGGCGACATCCACCGTGTCGACCATGCTGCGGCCGACGACGGCCACCTTGCGCCCCAGCTCGTGGGCCACGCGGAAGACCTGCTGGATGCGGTGGACGTTGGAGGCGAAGGTGGTGACGATGACGCGCTGCTGGGCCTGGCGCATCACGGTGGCGATGGCCTCGCCCACCAGGCGCTCGGAAGGCGTGTAGCCCGGTCGCAGGACGTTGGTGCTGTCGGCGAAGAGGCAGAGCACACCCTCGGCCCCGAGGCGCGCCAGCGTCTGCAGGTCGGCCACGTGGCCGTCGACTGGGGTGAAGTCGAACTTGAAGTCGCCGGTGATGACGATCGTGCCGACCGGGGTGTGCACCGCGAATCCGACGGCGTCGGGGACGCTGTGGTTGACGCGGAAGGACTCCAGGCGCAGCCCCCCGACCTCGATCGTGGCGCCCGGCTCGAAGGTGCGCGAGCCCCGCGGCAGCTCCATCCCGTCCTGTCGGAGCTTGCGCTGAACGAGGCCGCAGGTGATGGGCGTGCCGATTACGGGCACCTGCACCTCCCGCAGCAGGTAGGGCACGCCCCCGATGTGGTCCTCATGCCCGTGGGTGAGCAGCACCGCCCGCAGCCGGTCGCGGCGGTCGAACGCGTAGCTCATGTCGGGCAGCACGATGTCGATCCCCGGCATGTCGTCCTCGGGAAAGGCCAGCCCCGCGTCGATCAGGATCATGTCGGGGCCATACTCGATGGCCATGATGTTCTTGCCGATCTCGCCGACCCCGCCCAGTGGCGTGACCAGCACGCGATCGGCATCCCGGCTCCTAGAGCCGCCGCCTTTGATAAGAAGCCACCTCCGTCATTGCAGTCGCGACCGTCCCCCAGATCCGCCTGGAGGGTTATGCCGAGCTCTGGTTCGTTTCCAGGGCGATTGGTCAACCCACGTGACCGGCCGCTGCCGGCGCCGGTCAGCATCCTCGTGGCGGCCACTCGATCCCCGCCAAAAAGTCTCGGCGCCATGCGCCGTAAAACGCCCTTCATTATAGCGCCTGCAGGGCCACCCCGTCGCCGGGCGGGTGGACGCGGGGAATGGCGCGGCGGTGTCGAATCACAACTCGGGGGGATCGCGCCGTGCAGGAACTCAGCGCCGCCGACCTCAAGCACCCGTTCGCCGTGAAGGGGTTCGCCTCGACCGCGGAGCTTTCGGACGACGGCCCCGGCATCATCGGCCAGGAGCGGGCCGTCGAGGCCATGGAGTTCGGGCTCCGCGCCCACGCCGCGGGCTACCACATCTACGTCGCCGGACCGGTGGGCACGGGGCGCTCGACCTACGTGCAGGCGCGCCTCAAGCAGGAGGCCGCCGGGCGCCCGGTGCCGCCGGACCTCTGCTACGTCTACGACTTCGCGGTGCCCGAGCGGCCCTGCCTGCTCACGGTTCCGGCCGGCCAGGGCCGCCGGCTGCAGCGGGCGATGGAGCGGCTGACGGGCGAGGTGAGCAGCGAGCTGCGGCGCGTCTTCGAGAGCAGCGAGTACGAGGCCCACCGGAGCGGCATCGGCCAGGGCTTTGACCAGCGCAGCCAGCAGATCACCACCCGGCTCGAGGAGCAGGCGCACGCGGCGGGCTTCGCCCTGCAGTTCACGCCGACGGGCATCGTCACGGTGCCGCTCGGCCCGCACGGCGAGCCCATGACGGCCGAGGCGTTCCAGCTGCTGCCCGACCGCCGCCAGAAGGAGCTCATGGCCGCCAGCCAGGCCCTGGAGGGCAGCCTCGCCGAGACCGCCCGCCAGCTGCGCGAGCTGCAGCGCGAGGCGCGCGACGCGGCCGTCAAGCTCGATCGCGACACCGCGGCCTACGTCATCGGCCACATCATCGAGGCGGTCAAGGGCCAGTTCGAGGGCTTGGCGGACGTCGCCCGCTACCTTGACGGCGTCGCGGCCGACATCGTCGAGCACCTGGACGCCATCCGCATGGCCATCAGCGACGGCGCGCAGCCGGCCATGCCCATGATGAGCGTGGGGCCGGAGTTCTGGGCGCGGTACAAGGTCAACGTCTTCGTCGACAACAGCCAGAGCAAGGGCGCCCCCGTGGTCACCGAGCCCGTCGCCAACCTGCCGAGCCTCATCGGGCGGCTGGAGTTCCGGGCGGGGCCGGGCGGGCCGACCACCGACTTCACCATGCTGCGCAGCGGTGCGCTGCAGCAGGCCAACGGCGGCTTCCTCGTGCTGCCGCTGCGCGAGCTCCTGACCTCGCCGGGGGCGTACGAGGTCCTCAAGCGCTGCCTGCGCGAGCGTGTCGTCCATATGGACGGCCCGCTGGTCGCGGCCACCCCCTACCCCGTTGCCGCCCTGGACCCCGAGCCCGTGCCCATCGACCTGCAGGTCGTGCTGCTGGGGCCGCCAGTTGCCTACCAGAGCCTGCTGCTCATGGACGATGACTTTCGCAAGCTCTTCAAGGTCAAGGTCGAGTTCGAGCCGGACATGCCGTCCACCGACGCCAACGTGGCCAAGTATGCGGCGTTTGTGGCCTCGGTCTGCCGGCGGCAATCCTCGCCCCATCTCGAGGCCGATGCGGTGGCGCGCGTGCTGGCCTACAGCGCGCGGCTGGCCGAGGATCAGAGCAAGCTGTCGACCCGCTTCAACGAGATCGTGGACCTCGTCATCTCCTCCGGCGTATGGGCCAAATCCGACGGGCGCGACCTGGTGAGGGCCGCCGACGTGGACCGCGCGCTGCGCGAGCGTCTGCGCCGGGCCGGCCGCGTCGAGGACCGCCTGCAGGAGGCGACGCGCCGTGGCGACCTCTTGGTGCCGACCCGGGGCACGGCCGTCGGCCAGATCAACGGCCTGACCGTGATCAACCTCGGCGATACGGCCTTCGGGCGCCCGGTGCGCATCACCGCCCGCGCATGGGTCGGCCGGCGCGGCGTGGTGCACATCGAGCGGGAGACCGAGATGGGCGGCGCCATCCACACCAAGGGCGTGCTCACGCTGGCCGCCTACCTGGCGGCGACGTACGCCCAGCGGGCGCCGCTCAGCCTTTCGGCCAGCATCGCCTTCGAGCAGACCTACGAGCAGGTCGACGGCGACAGCGCCAGCGACGCGGAGCTGTACGCCCTGCTGTCGGAGCTGGCCGCGATTCCGATTCGCCAGGGGTTGGCGGTGACGGGCTCGGTCGACCAGGACGGCCACGTGCAGCCCATCGGCGGCGTCAACGAGAAGATCGAGGGCTTCTTTCACACCTGCACCGTCGCCGATGGCGGCCTCACCGGCGAGCAGGGCGTCATCATCCCGCGCCAGAACGTCAAAAACCTCGTGCTGGACGACGAGGTCGTCGCCGCCGTGGCGGCCGGCCGCTTCCACATCTGGTCGGCCGCCACCATCGACGAGGGCATCGAGATCCTGACGGGGGTTCCGGCCGGCAGGCCGGGCCCGGACGGCGCCTACCCCGCAGAGAGCGTCCACGGGCGCGTCGCGGCGCGGCTGGCCGCGTACGCCGAGGCCCTGCGGGCCAGCCGGGGACAGTAGACCCGGCCGGAGTGAGCAGGTTGGCGGTGGGGATGCCGGCCACACCCCCACCGCCGATCGGGGTCGGTGGCGCCGGGTGGCCAGCCCGACCCGCACCTCCTCGGGGCCGAGCGGGCCGCGGATGGGCTCCGCCCCCCCGGCTGGCGCGGAAGTGCCGGTCGTGGCTAATCGCTCTCCGCGAACACCTCGCGCGCCACGCGCATGCCGTCCAGGCCCGCGGGCGCCCCGCCGTACACCGCCGCCTGCAGGATGACCTCGACGATCTCCTCGCGCGTGCACCCGTTGCGCAGGGCCCCGCGCACGTGGATGGCCAGCTCGTGCGGGCGGTTCAGGACGGTCAGCATGGCCATCGTGATGAAGCTGCGGGTCTTGCGCGGCAGGCCCGGGCGCGACCATACGGTCCCCCAGGCGACCTCGGTGATGAGCTCCTGCAGCGGCTGGCCCAGCGCGTCGGCGCCCTGCATGGCGCGGTCGACGTAGGCATCGCCCAAAACCTCGCGCCGGACCTTCATCCCCGCCGTAAACCGCTCGGACTCACTCATGGCCGTTCCCCCCGGCGCTGGGCTTGGGCGCCAGGGGTGCCGGTTCCTGCGTGGCCCGGCTACACTGGGGCCATGGCGCGCTACGTCATCGACGCCCCGACGCTGCTGCACCTCGTGGACCACGATCTGCGCGTCGCGCCGGCCCACCACCTCGCGGCGCCGAACTCGATCCGGTCCGAGGCGCTGCAACTGCTGCTGCAGGAGGTGCGTCTCGGCAAGCGCCCCGAGCGGGCCGCCCTGGAGGCCCACGAGCGAATCACCGAGCTCCGGATGCGCCTCCTCGGCGACCGCGCCTCCCGCGCCACCGCGTGGCGGATCGCGCGGGAGCGCGGCTGGGACACGCTCCGCGACGCGGAGTACCTGGCGATCGCGCGGCTGCAGGCGGACGCCCTCGTCACCGTGGACCCCGCCATGGCCGAGCGCGCCGCGGGCATTGTCCCGGTGGCGCCCCTCGCGGTCCTGTTCCGGGAAGGCGCGTAGCCCGGCTCAGTCCGCGACGGGTGCCGCCGCCGGCGCCATCAGCCCCAGCTCCGCCAGCACCCTGCGGATCGCGGCCGCCTCGCCCTCGGCCGGCTCCACCAGCGGCAGCCGGCAGCCCCCCACCGGGAAACCGCACTGCCCCAGCGCGTACTTCACCGGGATCGGATTGGCCGTGACGAACAGCACCTTGAACAGCGGCAGCAGGCGCCGGTGCAGGGCCTCGGCCCCCGCCGGATCGCCGCCGAGGAACCGGTCCACCATGGCGCGGATGTCCGCCGCCGCCACGTGCGAGGCGACGCTGACGATGCCCGAGCCACCGCAGGCCATGATCGGCAGGGTCAGCGAGTCGTCGCCGCTGTAGATGCGGAAGGGCGCGGGACACAGGCGCCGGATCTCGGATGCCTGGTCCACATTGCCGCTGGCCTCCTTGATGGCGGCGATGCGCGTCTCATCGGCCACCAGGCGCGCCACGGTCGCCGGCAGCAGGTTGCAGCCTGTCCGCCCCGGCACGTTGTACAGCATGACGGGCAGCGCGCTGGCCGCCGCGATGGCGCGGAAGTGGCGGTAGAGCCCCTCCTGCGGCGGCTTGTTGTAGTAGGGCACCACGGCGAGGATGCCCTGCGCGCCCGCGGCCTCGGCCTCCTTCGCCAGGGCGACGCTGGCCGCCGTATCGTAGCTGCCGGCCCCGAACCAGACAAAGGCGCGCCCGTCGACGGCCTCGCGCACGGCCGCCAGCAGGCCCAGCTTCTCGGCGTGGCTGAGGGTGGGCGACTCGCCGGTCGTGCCGGCGACGACGAAGCCGTCCGAGCCCTGCTCCGCCAGGCGCCGCGCCAGCTCGGCCGCCCGGGGGATGTCCACCTGCCCGTCGGGCCGCATGGGACTGACGAGGGCGGTGATCACGTGGCCAAAATCCATGCCAAAGCCTCCCGAAGCGCGGATTTGGTCGGGCCGCACGAATCGTGCGGCCCGTCACGACGACCCGTTAGCCGTGATCCAGGCGGAAGCGACCGTGCAGCGCCTTCACGGCCCGCTCCATGTCGGCGCGGCGCACCAGGCATGAGATCGTCACGTGCGAGTCGGCGGTCTGC
>JAJYVM010000263.1 GCA_021792015.1 Bacillota bacterium
GCCCGGCGCAGAGCCGGCCCAGCACCGCCGCGTAGAGCCGGGTGTCGCGGGCCAGGGCCTCGGCGTCCATGTGGTCCAGGGTGTCGTCGGGGGTGTGCCACCACCAGCCAAACCCGGCGTACCGCTCGCGCACGGGGCTGCCGCCCTCGCCCAGCACGCCCGAGAGCAGATTGATGCGCCCCTCCCCCGCGGGCTGGGCCGACAGGCCGCCGAGGGCCGCCGTGATGCCGATGCCCCAGAAGGACTGGTCGCCGCTCCTGCCGACGGGGTGGCCCTCGTACCCCGGGAAGCCCTGGGCCGCGAAGACCTCGCCCACCATGCGGCGCGCCTCGGCCATGGCCGCACTCTCCAGGTTGATGACGGAGCCCTTGGCGCCCGAGGAGTCCACGTTCACGTGCGCGGCGCAGTGGGCATCCAGCTCGTCGTAGTGGTGGTCGGCGTACCACGTCGAGCCCGAGTAGCGCCCGTGCGAGTGGCCGGACCAGAAGGCCAGGCGCAGGCGGCGGCGCAGGGCTGCCGCCTGCTGCGCCAGCACGCGGCCGGTCTCGATCATGACGGCGTTGGCGCCGCCGTTGTCCATCACGCCGAGGTACCAGGAGTCGAGGTGGCCGCTGAACATGACGAAGTCGTCGCCCTCGCCGATGTCGGCCGTCAGCAGGGGCGTCCTCCGCCAGCCGGTGTCGACGGCGGTCAGGATGCGCACGCGCACGGGCCCCTGGGCCAGCTTGCCGCGGAGGATGGCGCCCGTGTCGCGGTTGACGGAGACGACGGCCACGCGCGGGAGGCGGTCGCGGTTGGCGGCGCCCGGGCTGCCCCAGACCGGCGAGACGATCATCTCGTGGATCTCGGGGCCGGGGTTGACCATGACGCAGGCGGCGGCGCCGGCGGCCGTTGCCTGGACGGCCACGTTCGGGGAGGCGAGGCCGTTGAGCAGCACCGCGCGCCCGCGGGCCGAGCCGTCGGTGGGGACGGCGCTGCCCCCGTCGATCAGGTCGAGGTCGATCCCGCCGGCCGGCGTCTGCAGGCTGAAGCTGTGTGTGATGCAGTAGTGGCCCTCGGTCACCGGCGCGATCACCTGCAGCCCGCCGGCCAGCGGCAGGCTGATGTAGGCGTCGTGGCTGTGCAGCTGCGTGCGGAAGCCATAGCCCTCCAGGCGCTCGCGGATGCGGCCGTGGGCCTCCAGCTCGGCCTGGGAGCCTGTGAGCCGCGCCAGGTCGGCGATGCCGAGCAGGTGGTCCCAGGTCTGCTCGGCTGAGACGGCCGCGGTCAGGGCCCGTTCGTCGAGGGTCGCGGGCATCGGCGCCACCTCCGCCGGGCGGGTTCTGCGCGGCGCGGGCGGTTCCCTTTGGGCGTACTTCGTGACGGCCGCCGCGTACGCGTCGGCCGGCGAACGACGCCACGCAGCGGGGGTGCGGCACAGGGTTGGCCGCCACGGGGGCGAACAGCCCAAATCCGCCGACTGCTGGGGCCCGGCTCGCCTTGGCGGCCAGGCCCGGGGGCGGGGTTGGGCGGCATGGCCATCCCGCTGCCATGTGGGAACAGCCCGGTCTCGATGTCGTGAGGCGGGAGGCGAGGGCATGACGGTGGCGCTCGTGACCGGCGGGGCCACGGGGATCAGGTTGGCGACGGCGGTCCGGCTGGCCGAACATGGTGCGGCCGTGGTGGTCGCCGACATCGCGGAGGCGGCCGGGCAGGAGGCGGCCGCCGCCATCCGCGCGCGGGGGCGGGAGGGTTCCTTCGTGCGGCTGGACGTCCGCGACGGCGCGAGCGTGGCGGCGGCCGTGGCGCACGCCGTGTCTGCCTACGGGCGCCTGGATTGGGCCGTCAACGCGGCCGGCATCGCCGAGGCGGGGTGCCCCCTTGGCCGCATATCCGGACGAGGTCTTTCTTCCTGGACGTGCTCTCGACGAACGCCGTTGGCGTCTTCCGCTGCATGCGGACCGAGCTGGCCGCGATGCTGGCTCAGGGCGGCGGCGGCATCGTCAACGTGGCCTCGGTGGCCGGCCTGCGCGGCCAGGAACACCTCGGGCGCGGATGAGTGGCTGTACTCCTCCAGGAAGTGGTGCTCGGCCTCCCAGACGTAGTTGAAGCCCAGCCGGTCGGCCAGCTCCACCTGCTCCAGGGCGTTCTGTCTGAATGAGGCGAAGCTCGTCGTCCGGCGCCCAGGGCCGGGGCAGCCGGTGCTCGTAGAACACGCCGAACTTCACGCCGGATCGCCTCCGCTCCGGGGGGGGCGACGAAAACCGGGACGCCCCGCCCCATGCAGCGGGCCCCGCCGCACAGGGCAGGGCCCGCGCATGCAGGCGCCTCAGCCGTTCAGCGGCGGCTCCGCCACGTCGCGCACGGGCGAGACATACGGGCTGCCGGCCGTCGCTTCCCTGAACTCCGCCTGGGCCTTGCTCACCAGCTCCGGATCGCGCATCAGGTCACAGCAGGTCGTGGCCATGACCTGGGCCGCGTAGCGCATGCCCTTTTGGCCGATGCTGCTGCCGACGGCCACCACGTTCTGCCAGGAGTGGCCCGGCGTGGCGATCGGTGCCGTCACGGTGTTCACCTGGGCCGTGGGCACGACATACGACACGTCGCCGACGTCGGTCGAGCCGCCGCCCACCTCGCCGTAGCCCCACTGCGCCGCCACGGCCTCGTACAGCTCGGTTCCGGGCGCAACCTCCGCGCCGTGCTTGCGCATCTGCTCAATGGCCTTGGCGACGGCCACCTCACCCACGCTGGCCTGGAGCTGGCGCGCCAGATGCCGCTCCTCCTCCGTGAACTTCGGCGCCCCGATGGCCGTCATGTTGGCGTGCATGCGGTCGCCGAGGACGCGGTTCGCGAGGGTGTCGTAGCAGCCGCACAGCAGCCGCACGTCGTGCGTGGTGTCCGTCATCTGGCACGCGCCCTTGGCGATGTTGAGCACCCGCCCGTAGATCTCCTCCACGTCGCGGCGCTTGGGCGCGCGCACGTAGTACCACACCTGCGCCTCGTTGGGCACCACGTTCGGCCCCAGCCCGCCGTTGGTGATCACGTAGTGGATCCGCGTCGTCGACGGCACGTGCTCGCGCAGGAAGTTCACGCCCACGTTCATCAGCTCGACCGCGTCCAGCGCGCTCCGCCCGCGGTCCGGCGCCGCCGCCGCGTGCGAGGAGACGCCGTGGAAGGTGAACTTGGCGGAGTTCATGGCCAGCGAGCTGCCGTTGGCGACGGCGTTGTTCGAGCCGGGGTGCCAGGTGAGGGCGCAGTCCACGTCCGCGAACAGCCCCGCCTTCACCATGAACACCTTGCCGACCAGCGTCTCCTCCGCCGGGCAGCCGTAAAACCGCACCGTGCCCCGCACCTGCCCGCGATCGATCGCCCGCTTCACCGCCATCGCCGCCGCGGCCGCCGCCGTCCCCAGCAGGTTGTGCCCGCAGCCGTGCCCCGGACCCCCAGCCACCAGCGGCCGGTGCTCCGCCACCCCGCGCGCCTGGCTCAGGCTCGGCAGCGCGTCGAACTCCCCCAGCAGCCCGATCACCGGCCGCCCTTCCCCGTACGTGGCCGTGAACGCCGTCGGCATCCACGCCACCCCGCGCTCCACGTGAAAGCCGTCCGCCTCCAGCGCGTCCGCCAGCACCGCGCTGCTTCTGACCTCGTGCAGCCCGAGCTCGGGGCTCTCCCAGATCCGATCGCTCAGCTCCTGAAACAGCGGGGCCTTCTCCTGGACGAAATCCACCACCGTCTGCAGCGGCAAGGGCGCTCACCTCCGTGAACTTCGCATCCGCGCGCCTGCACGGCGCGGCGAACACCGGCTCGACATCCGCCGACCCGCGGGGGCCTGGCGCCCACGCCTCGTCGTCCGCACGGCAGCGGCCACCGGCCACCGGCCCCGGCCACCGGCCCCGTACCGCCGGCGAAGCCGCCCCATGGCACGGCTGCCGCCCGGAGGCCCCCGCCGCACGGCAGGAGACCGCGCGCCATCCGGCCACGGGTTCGCCATCGCGCGGTACCGCCCCTGTTGGAAAGCCGCGCGTCGGCACCCGCGTGCGTTTAGCCGCCCGGAGGGTGATCCTGCGAGGCTTGACGCAGGCGGTACCGCCCAAGGGAGTCGAGCGATGGTGATGCTGACGGCCCCAAGCCAGGCCCCGCCACACGTCCGTGGAATGGCCCCGCGCCGCCGGCCGCCTGACGGGGCCACCCAGCGGCTGCTCGCGGCCTGCCGCGGCGGCAGCCGCGAGGCCCGCGAGCTTCTGGTGCGCCGCTACCTGCCCTTCGTCCTGCGGGTGGCCTCGCGGGCCAGCCGGCGCTACCTCCACCTCGGCCACGACGATGAGGCTTCCGTGGCGCTCATGGCGTTCAACGACGCCATCACGATCTACCGGCCCGACTCGCGCACGGGCTTCGTCGCCTTCGCCGAGATCGTGATCCGCCGCCGCCTGATCGACTACTTTCGGCGCAGCCGCCACGTGGCCGAGATCCCCCTCTCGGCCTTCGAGCGCGAGGATGAGGACGGCGAGATCTGGAACCCGGTCGACCTGCGCGCCGCCCAGAGCAGCTACGCCGCCGCGGCGGAGGTGGAAAGCCGCCGCCAGGACCTGACCCGCTTCGGTGCGTGCCTGCAGGCCTATGGGATCGGGCTGGACGAGCTCATGCGCAACCGGCCGCGCCACCAGGACGCCCGCAGCCGGGCCGCCGCCCTCGCCATGCAGGTGGTGCGCCGACCGGACTGGCTGGCCCAGGTGCGCCTGCGCCACGAGCTCCCCCTGAAGGAGATGGCGGCCGCGTGCGGCGTGAGCCGCAAGACGCTGGAGCGCCGGCGGGCGTACATCATCGGCGTGGTGCTGCTGCACACCGAGGACCTGCCGACGCTGCGGGCCTGGGCGAACGCATCCGCAGCCCCGCGCCGTCGCGCGCAGCGACCGCTCGACCCGCGGTCGCAGCCGCTGACGTAGGCACTTCGCCAGCCGCAAGCTCGGGCGGGCCCACGCGGGCACCGGGGTGCGGCGCCCGCCCCGCGGCATCGGCAAAGCGCTCCCGGCGCACCGCAGGGCGCGCCGGACGCCCCTCAGCGGGGTCGGGAGCCGCCGGCGGGGCGGAGGGCCATTGGGCCCTCCGTCCGCGGCGGAGGGGTCAGCCGTTCAGGGGCGGCTCCGCCACATCGCGCACGGGTGAGAGGTACGGCGAGCCGGCCGTGGCCTCGCGGAACTCGGCCTGGGCCCTGCTCACCAGCTCCGGCTCGCGCATCAGGTCGCAGCAGGTTGCGGCCATGACCTGGGCCGCATAGCGCATGCCCTTCTGGCCGATGCTGCTGCCAACCGTCACCACGTTCTGCCAGGAGTGGCCCGGGGTGGCGATCGGAGCCGTGACGCAGCGCACCTGCGCCGTCGGCACCACGTACGACACGTCCCCGACATCGGTCGAGCCGCCGCCCGGCTCGCCGAAACCGCCCTGGGGCTGGATCCCCTCGTACAGCACCGCGCCCGCCGCCACGTCGGCGCCGCGCTTGCGCATCTGCTCAATGGCCTTGGCGACGGCCTCCTCGCCCACGCTGGCCTGGAGCTGGCGGCCGAGCTGCAGCTCCTCCTCCGTGAATTTCGGCGCCCCGATGGCCGTGAGGTGGGCGTGCATGCGGTCGCCGAGCGTGCGGTTCGGCAGGGTGTCGTAGCAGCCGCACAGCAGCCGCACGTCGTGCGTGGTGTCCGTCATCTGGCACGCGCCCTTGGCGATGTTGAGCACCCGCCCGTAGATCTCCTCCACGT
>JAJYVM010000264.1 GCA_021792015.1 Bacillota bacterium
CGCGGAGCAGCACGGCATCACCTTTGCCGCCGGCCTGGCCCTGAGCGGCCTCGTGCCCGTGGCCGCCATCTACGCCACGTTCATGCAGCGCGCCTACGACCAGATCGTCCACGACGTGTGCCACCAAGACCTGCACGTCGTCTTCGCCCTCGACCGCGGGGGCCTCGTCGGCGCCGACGGCGCCACCCACCAGGGCGTCTTCGACTTCGCCTACCTGCGCCACATCCCGAACATGGTGGTCATGGCGCCCAAGGACGAGAACGAGCTGCAGCACATGCTGAAGACGGCCGTGGACCACGACGGCCCCATCGCCCTGCGCTACCCGCGCGGCGAGGGCCTGGGCGTCCGCATGGACCCCGAGCCCGTGGCCCTGCCCATCGGCCGCGGCGAGGTCGTGCGCGAGGGCACCGACATCGCGATCCTATCCATCGGCACCATCCTCGGCCGCGCCCTCGACGCCGCCCGGTTGCTGGAGGCGCGCGGCGTCTCCGCTGCCGTCGTCAACGCCCGCTTCGTGAAGCCCCTGGACGAGGACCTGATCGTCGAGCTGGCCACCCGCACCGGCCGCCTGATCACGCTCGAGGAGCACGCCGTGATGGGCGGCTTCGGCTCGGCCGTGCTGGAGTGTCTGGCCAGCCACGGCCTCTCGGGCGTGGCCGTCAAGGTGCTGGGCGTCCCGGACGAGTTCGTGGACCACGGCAGCCCGGCCAAGCAACTGGACGCCTTCGGCCTCTCGCCCGACGCCATCGCGGACGCCGCCCTGGCCATGCGCAGCCGGCGCCGGAGCGCGGTGCGCCAGGCGGCCATCGCCCCCGCCGTCACCCCGATGCGCGAGGAGCGCACGAGCCACGGCGCATCGTAAGCGCGCGCCGACGGCGCGCGCTGAGCCCGGTTCCGGGGCCGCGGGTGGTGGCTCGGCCGGCGCATCGCGCCGGACCGCCCCCGCGAACGCGACATCCCCGCCCGAGGCTGCGCCCGCCCCGCTCCCGCACACGGACGCCCCCACCGCCAGCAGCCCCCGCCCGGGCAACCCGGACGGGGCTTCGCATGCAACGGCGCCGCACACTTCCCTGACTGGCCCCCAGCGTCTCGACACCCTCCTCGTCGCGCGTGGCCTCTACGAAAGCCGCGAGAAGGCGGCTGCGGCCATCCTGGCCGGCCAGGTCACCCTGCCTGGCAGGCAGGGTGACCCCAAGCCCGGCATGCGGATCCCCGTCGACGCCCAGGTGGTCGTCCGCGGGCCGGCGCACCCGTACGTCGGGCGCGGCGGGCAGAAGCTGGAAGCGGCGCTCGACGGCTTCGCCATCGATCCGACTGGCCGCGTGGCCCTGGACGTCGGCGCCTCCACCGGCGGCTTCACCGACTGCCTGCTGCAGCGCGACGCCGCCCGCGTCTACGCCGTCGACGTGGGGTACGGGCAGCTGGCCTGGCGCCTGCGCAGCGACCCCCGCGTCGTCAGCATGGAGCGGGTGAACGCCCGCTACCTGCGGCCCGGCGACCTGCCCGAGCCCGTCGACCTGGCGAGCATCGACGTCTCCTTCATCTCCCTCGGCAAAATCCTGCCGGCCGTGCTGGGCCTGCTGCGCCCGGACGGCGACGTGGTCGCCCTCTGCAAGCCGCAGTTCGAGGCCGGCCCCGCGGATGTGCCGCGGGGCGGGGTGGTGCGCGACCGCACGGTCCACGCCGCGGTACTGCGGGCCGTCGCCGCGGCGGCCGCCGAGCTCGGCTGGCCGGTGGTGGCAGGGATCGTCTCACCCATCGAGGGCGCGGACGGCAACCGCGAGTTCCTGCTGCACCTGCGGCGCGGGGCGGGAACCGGGATCGACGTCAGCCGGCTCGCCGATACCCCCGTCTGAGGCGCGGCCATTGACCGGCAGCGCCTCAGCCCTGAGACGGGCGTCGCCCTGGTCTACCTTGTCTTCCTGGCTTGGTTCGTGCTCATGCCCCTCGATGCGGTGCGGTTTCACTGGTCGCACGTGCCGCTCGCGCTCCAGGTCGTGGGGGGCATCGTCCTGGTGGCCTCGTTCCCGCTCATCGTCCTGACCTTTCGCGAGAACGCCTTCGCCGTGCCCGAGGTGCGGATCCAGGCCGAGCAGCGCGTGATCACGACCGGCCCGTACCGCTATGTGCGGCACCCGCTCTATGGCGCCGCGGTCCCCTTCCTGATCGGCACACCGCTGCTGCTGGGATCGTGGTATGGCCTGCTCTTCGCGGCCGCCGTCATCGCGTTTCTGATGGTGCGCGCGGTCGGCGAGGAGCGCTTCCTGGGCCAGGAACTGCCGGGCTATACGGACTACATGGCGAAGGTGAAGTATCGCTTCATCCCGCACATCTGGTGAGGAACACGAACTCACGCCCGGGCTGGTCGGGAGCATCGCGCACCTCATCCGCCGGCAGCGGCCGGGATGCTCGGGCGGGCGGTCGCAGCGCGTTCCTGCTCCATCTGCCGTGGGGCCGGGGGCAGCCCTCTTGGCCCCGACCACGGCAGACAAGCCCAATGAGACAGTCTGCGTAAGGCGGGTCGCCGGCCCAGCCGGCGACCCGCCTTACGCAGGTTCACGCGTGCGCCCGAACCCTTCTCGGCGGCTCAGGCACGCGAAGGGATCGCATCCAAGACTTCCGCCGCCTGTGCGCGTGTCGCCGACGCCAGCGGCTGAAAGCTTCCGTCCGGCATGCCACGCAGGTAGCCGGCATCCACATCCGCCTGGACGGATGCCTCCGCCCAGGGACTGATCTCCGCCCCGTCTTTGAAGATGGTGATGCCCGTCGGGCGCAGGTGCAGCGCCCTGGCGACCAGCACCGCCATCTGCTCGCGGCTCAGCGGCGCATCGGGGGCAAACCGGCTTAGGGAGACCCCCTGCACGATGCCCGCCTGGCTGGCGGCGCTGACGTAGCCCGCATACCAGGCGCCCGCCGGCACGTCTCGAAAAGCCGTTGGCTTTTCGGAGGGCGCGATGCCGAGCGTCAGATCGAGCATCTTCACAAACTGCGCGCGGGTCACGGGATCGTTCGGGCGGAAGGTGCCATCGCCGAATCCGTCGATGATGCCCTTGGCTGCAAGGGACTGGATGGCAGCCTGCGCCCAGTAGCCAGGGGGCACGTCGGAAAAAAAGATGACAGCATCTGCCTGCAGGTAGGTGAAGCGATCCGCCGGTGTGATCGCCGAGGTCCCGGCACCGGTGACGATTCTCACATCCACGGTGCCGGAGCCAGATGGCGCGATCGCCACGATGGCGCCATCTGGCTCCGGCGCAAAGCTGCTGGCGGGGGCGTTCCCGAAGTCCACCGCCGTGACGGCAGTCAAGTCGGTGCCGGTGATGGTGACGCTGGCGCCGGTGCTGCCGGTGGCAGGGCTGATGGCAGTGACCACCGGGCTTGAGGGAGCCACGACGCCGCCATATGTCGTGGAGGGCGCGGGGGTGGGGGGATTTGTGGTCAGGGCGAAGAGCGTGCCGTCCATCTCGCTCAGCGACGGGCTGGTCGCTGAGCCCACCGTGAACTGCAGGCAGCCGGTGCCTGCATCAAACGTGACGCTGGCGGCGGGGGAGACGCCCTGCCATGCCGATGTGCCCGGATTCCACCAGTCAAGCCCGTCGGATGCCTGGGCGTTGCACTTGGTGATGATCATGCTGGTGAAGCTGTTTCCCGCCGAGGCGGCGGCATCGAAGTAGCCCGCGCCATTGGTGGGCGCGCTGATCCCGCTTGGGATCGCGGAGTACTGGACGACGACCAAGCCGCCTGTCCCGCAAGCCGTGGCGGAGACCTCCGCCGCGGTGGCCGTCGCGACATCGCAGCCGCTGATCGGCGCAAAGTTGCTGGCTGCGGTGGCCACCGCTCCCGGCACGACGACGACGATGTCCTGCGCCTGGTAGGTGGTGCCGTACACCGTGGCGGTCACCGTGACCGCGCCCGGGGTCCCAGGCGCCGTGAGCACCGTGCTGAAGGCGCCGTTTGCATCGGTGGTGGCGGTGCTCGCGCTCAGGATTCCGGTGCTGCCGGCATCGCCTCGGGCGAGGCTGAAGTTGACGCTCGCGCCGGGCACGGTGGCACCAGAAGCGCCGTAGACGGCGCCGCTGACCGTGGTGGTGCCACCAGTGGCGACGCTGACCGGATCCAGGCTGAGCGTGACCGAGCTGACCGGAAATGCTACGGAGACCTCGGGCGAGGCGGCAAGCGCGGTGAGGGCGCCGCCTTCGGTCGACACCTCCGTGGTGGGGAAGGATTCGGTTGCGGGCATGTCAGGAACCGTGACGTTCTGGTAGTGGATCACAACCTGCGCGCCGGGCGCGAGGGTGGCGATGACGTCGAGTCCGTGGCTGAGAAAGCCCAACCCGGAGTTGCCGCTGACGGCGACGTAGCCCGGCTGCCCGGAGATGGGCGTGGGTGCGGGGAACGCGCTGGGAAAGCCGATGTCGACGATACCCTCATCCATGCCAGCCGACCCGGCGGTGTAGGTGAGGGTGAAGTCATCGGTCGAGCCCGGCGCCACGGTGCTCGGCGAGATGGTGAGGGCGCCGGCGCCATCGGGCATATAGGTCAGGGCGGCGCTTGGGCTTGCCGCCTGGTCGGCGGAGGTGCTGACCGAATACGCGGCGGCGACGTTGTTGGCGTTGGATGGGTTGGCGGTGTTGGCGATTGTCAGATAGACATGCTGGTTGTCGCCAAGATTGACCGGCGTGGTGAAGGTGACGGAGTTGGTGCCGCCTCCGGTGATGGCGGCGGTGACTGGGTTGCTGTTGACCGTGTACTCCCCAGGCGTGGACGGAAATTGGGTTCCCGCTGGCGCTGTGACGGTGATGGTCGAGCTGCCCCCGGTCAGGGCGCCCTCTAGGCTGGTGGTCAGCCAGACGGTCCAGGTCGATGCGCCGCCTGTCGCGGCGGTGGCTTCAAATGCCACGTGGCTGAGGCTGCTGGTGATGCTCACGCTGCTTGCGGGGTTCGCCGGCTCCAAATCAGAGGAGGTGTTCACGGCAAAGTCGGCTGCCGGGTAGCTGCCATCCGCCGGGTTCACCGTGTTGGCGGCGGTGACCGTGAACGAGGTGGAATCGCCGATGTTGACCGAGCTTGGCACAAGCAGGGTGACGGAGCTGGTGCCGCCCCCCGCGGCGATGCTGGTCACCGCCGTGCCGTTGACTGTGTAATCGCTTGGGGCGGAGGAAAACGCGGTGCCGGTCGGGGCGGTGAGCGTGATGGTGCCTGCCGCGCCGAGGGCGCCGGTGGCGCTGGTCTTTGCCGTCACGGTCCAGGTTGTGCCGGAGCTGGTGGTCGTGACCCCGGGCGCGAAGGTGACGGATGTCGGCTGGCCTGCGGCGCCGACCAGGATGTAGTCGCCTACCATGAATGCGTTGTTCACCGCGACGCACAGGTAGATCTGCGGGCAGGAGATGCCCTGTACGGGATCGGCGGCGTGCGCCGTGAGCGTCCAGGCCGGCGTGGCGGCTGCGGGATCGCTGGACACCGCCGTGTTGCCCGCGGTATCCCCCATGGCGCAGAGCAGGCTCTGGACGCAGCTGATGCTATAGATTTCCCCGGGAGTGACCCCGCTCTGCTCGGTCCACACCCCGCCGGCGGGGTTGGTGGTGGTGAAGGTGTTGCCGCGAATGTCGCCCGCGAGGCAGAAGCTGGAGCTCGGACAGGCGATGGCATGTAAGGGGTTCGAAGAGATGCTGATGCCGGTCCAGGCGGA
>JAJYVM010000265.1 GCA_021792015.1 Bacillota bacterium
CGCCGCCAGGTCGTGGCGCTGCGGCGTGGTGAACCCACGGGCGAAGCGCCGGGGCTCGACGCTCCCGGCGTAGGGGAGGGAGGAGAAGATCTCCCCGCCCCCGTTGTCCACGACGACGAGGGTCGCCTGTGGCGCCACCTCCTCCCGGCCCCACACGAGGGCCGAGACGTCGTGGAG
Organism: Bacillota bacterium; assembly: GCA_021792015.1. Lineage (GTDB taxonomy): Bacteria > Bacillota > Sulfobacillia > RBS10-35 > JAJYVM01 > JAJYVM01. Next base: position 178 of record JAJYVM010000265.1, read on the forward strand.
GAAGGCCAGGTCGCCGAGGAGCCCGACGGTGGGCCCGCCCGTCGCGGCGGCCACGCCCAGCACCGTCGAGACCACCCCGTCGATCCCGTTCGCCCCCCGGTTGGCCAGCACCCGAGGTGCCCCCGGGCGCGGCCGGGCGAGCCACTCGAGGTGTCGGACGGGCATCGACGAGGAGGCCACCAGGGTCGACCCTGCCGGCACGACCCCGTGCAGCGCCCGGGCCAGCCAGGCCTCCCCGACCTTCGAGCCCTCCGCCGACAGGACGGCGTCCACCGCCGCACGCGGCACGATGCCCGGCAGCAACACGTAGCCCTCCGCGGACAGGGCACGTCTCTGCGCCTGGGAGAGTTCCATCAGCCCTCCTCCTCCGGACGGCCATGGCCCGGCGGGCCGTCTACCCGGTGGAGCCCTTCCACGGTCACGCGGCGGCACCTTCCGCCGACGGGCGCTGCGCGTACCGGATGTCGCGGTCGTCCGCCCCCCCGGACTCCGCCCCTCCGTTTCTGCGCCTGCACGCGGCCCGCACGCCGGGCGCACCCGAGGCGAGCCGTCCCGCGGCGGCACGGGCGCGCCGGGCCAGCCTGAAGGTCAGGGGCCGGAACCGAGCACCCGGCGCACCTCGGCGGCGATCTCCACGTCCTCGCGGGCCACGATCACCAACGTGTGCACCGGCGCGCCCGGCGCCGAGACGTCCGCGTCGACCGCGACGGCGGCGCGGTTGGCGGCCGCATCCAGCGCCACCCCGAGGAAGCCCAGCCCGGATGCCGCCGCGGAGCGCACCTCCGGGGCATGCTCCCCGACGCCGCCGCTGAAGACGAGGGCATCCAGGCCCCCCAGCGCGGCGACCATCGCCGCCACCGCGGCCCGCAGACGGTGCACATACACCCCGAGCGCCAGTTGCGCGCGCCGTTCCCCGGCCGCGACGCCGCCCAGCACCTCGCGCATGTCCGCCGTGCCGGCGAGGGCCAGCAGGCCAGAACGTTCGTCCAGGGCCGTCGTCAGGACCCGGGGGGGGATGCCGGCGTGCTCCTGCAGCCAGAGGAGCAGGCCCGGGTCTACGCTGCCGGCACGCGTCGCCATGACCAGGCCCTCCAGGGGCGTGAAACCCATCGTCGTGTCGATGGACCGTCCGCCCAGTACAGCCGCGAGGGAGGCGCCCGCCCCCAGGTGGCAGGTGACGACGCGCAGGCCGGCCGGATCGCGCGCCAGCAGCGCGGCGGCGGCGCGGGCGGCATAGGCGTGCGCCAGGCCGTGGAAGCCGAAGCGCCGCAAGCCATAGCGCTGACGCCACTCCGCCGGTAGCGCGTAGGTGGCCGCCTCGGCCGGCAGGGTGCGGTGGAAGGCAGTGTCGAAGCAGGCGACCGCCGGCAGGTGCGGTCGCACAGCCGCCACCGCCTCCATGGCGGCCAGGCTCGCCGGCAGGTGCAGCGGAGCCAGGTCGATCAGTGCCCGCAATTGCGCCACGACGCCCGCATCCAGGCGGACACTGCCCTGGAAGGCCGTGCCGCCGTGCACCACGCGGTGCCCGACCGCGTCGGCCTCACCCATGGCCGCGAAGGCGGCGACCAACGCGGCCGCGTCGAAGCGCCCGTGGGCAGCCGGCAGGTCCCGCTCCGCCAGCACGGCATCAGCCTCGCCCAGCAGGCGGAGCTTGACGCTGCTCGACCCCGCGTTGACCACCAGCACCCGCCTGGCGTTAATACGGCCACACCCAGTCGCGCAGTTCGGCCGGATCGTTGCCGTGCTCGCGGGTGTAGGCACGGTGGCGGAGCCGTTCGTCCTGCATCTGCTGGCGCAGGTGGGCGGCGCCCGCCCCGAGGCCGGGCACGCGGTCGATCACGTCCATCACCAGGTGGAAGCGGTCCATGTCGTTCAGCATGACCATGTCAAACGGCGTGGTCGTCGTACCCTCCTCCTTGTAACCGCGGACGTGCAGGTTGCCGTGGTTGGTGCGGCGGTAGGTCAGGCGGTGGATGAGCCAAGGGTACCCGTGGTAGGCGAAGATCACGGGCCGGTCCCTGGTGAACAGCAGGTCGAACTCGGGATCCGGCAGGCCGTGGGGGTGCTCGCCCGGCGGCTCCAGACGCAGCAGGTCGACCACATTGACCACGCGCACACGCAGTTGCGGCAGGTGCCGGCGCAGCAGATCGACCGCCGCCAGCGTCTCCAGCGTGGGGATGTCCCCGGCGCAGGCCATGACCACGTCCGGATCGCCTCCCCGGTCGTTGCTGGCCCACTCCCAGATGCCGAGGCCGCGCGTGCAGTGCAGCACTGCCTCGTCCGGTCCGAGGTAGTCCAGGCTCGGCTGCTTGCCCGCAACGATCACGTTCACATAGTCGCGGCTACGCAGGCAGTGGTCGGCGACCGAGAGCAGGCAGTTGGTGTCCGGCGGCAGGTACACGCGGATCACGGCCGCCTTCTTGTTCACCACGTGGTCGATGAAACCGGGGTCCTGATGCGAGAAGCCGTTGTGGTCCTGGCGCCAGACGTGTGAACTCAGCAGGTAGTTGAGCGAAGCGATCGGCCGCCGCCAGGGGATCTCCCGCGACACCTTCAGCCACTTGGCGTGTTGGTTGAACATAGAATCAATGATGTGCACGAAGGCCTCGTAGCAGTTGAACAGGCCGTGGCGGCCCGTGAGCAGGTAGCCCTCCAGCCAGCCCTGGCAGAGGTGCTCGCTCAGCACCTCCATCACGCGGCCGTCCGGGGCCAGGTGGTCGTCGGACGGCAGGATCGGGCACTCGAAGGTGCGCTCCGTCGCCTCGAACACCGCGTTCAGGCGGTTGGAGGCCGTTTCGTCCGGGCCGAAGATCCGGAAGTTGGCCGCCTCCGCGTTCAGGCGCAGCACGTCGCGCAGATAGGTGCCGAGGACGCGCGTGGCCTCGCCGCTGCGCGTCCCGGGGCGCTGCACCTCGACGGAGTAGGCGCGCGGCTCGGGCAGACGCAGGTCGCGCAGCAGGACGCCGCCGTTGGCATGCGGGTTGGCGCTCATGCGCCGCGCACCTCGGGGCGGCAACGCCGCCAGTTCCGGCACCAGGGCGCCGCGCGCGTCGAACAACTCCTCGGGACGGTAGGTGCGCATCCAGGCCTCCAGCGCACCGAGGTGCCCAGGCTTCTCCGCGAGATCGGCCAGAGGCACCTGGTGCGCGCGAAAGGTGCCCTCCACGGGCAGACCGTCGACCATCTGCGGACCGGTCCACCCCTTGGGGGTGCGCAACACCAGCAATGGCCAGGCCGGCCGGCCTCCCTCGCTGCCGGAGCGCGCCAGGCGTTGGATGCGCGCGATCTCGTCGAGCGCGGCGTCCAGCGCCTGGGCCATCCGCTGGTGCATAACCGCCGGGTCCTGCCCGGACACGACCCAGGGCCGGTAGCCGCAGCCCTCCAGCAGGTGCAGCAGTTCCCCCTCGGGGATTCGGGCCAGGACGGTGGGGTTGGCGATCTTGTAGCCGTTGAGGTGCAGGATCGGCAGCACGGCGCCGTCGCGCGCCGCGTTCAGGAACTTGTTGCTGTGCCAACTGGCGGCCAGCGGGCCCGTCTCCGCCTCTCCGTCGCCCACGACGCAGCAGACCAGGAGTTCGGGATTGTCGTAGGCGGCGCCGTAGGCATGCAGCAGCGAATACCCGAGTTCGCCCCCTTCATGGATGGATCCCGGCGTCTCCGGCGCCACGTGGCTGGGGACGCCCCCGGGAAAGGAGAACTGGCGAAACAGGGCGCGCAGGCCGTCGGCGTCCCGGCCGACGTGCGGATAGAACTCGCTGTAGGTGCCCTCCAGGTAGGTGTTGGCCACCACGGCCGGCCCGCCGTGGCCCGGACCGGCGACGAAGATGGCGTCCAGGTCGCGGGCCCGGATGACCCGGTTCATGTGCGCGTAAACGAAGTTGAGGCCCGGGCTCGTCCCCCAGTGACCCAGCAGGCGCGGCTTGACGTGCTCGAGGCGCAGGGGTTGGCGCAGCAAGGGGTTGTCCAAGAGGTAGATTTGACCCACCGCCAGGTAGTTGGCGGCGCGCCAGTAGGCATCCATCAGCCGCAACCCTTCCGGGGTGAGCGGCCCCGCCGCGCAATCCGCCTGCGCCGCATCCGTCGTCGCCATCCCAATCGCCCCCATCCTGATCGCTGCCCGGACCCGCGCCCCCGCGCCCGGCGCCGCGGCGGCGCGCATCGGTCGCCCCCCCTCCGCCAGCGCCTGCCGGCAGGCGCTGGCGGAGCTGCATGTTGACAGTTCCGCACGGTCACCGCTCAACACATGCTCGGAGACATACGACACGCTGCCATCGACGCACTGGGACCGGACGCGCGGCGCGACCGGCCCGTGACTCCCGCTGGCCGACGGGGCACTTCCGCACCGACGGGGCACTTCCGCACCGACGGGGCATTCGTTGTGCCCGTCCACCATTCTGCCCCTTCCAGTCCCCTTCCTGTGGCGCCGGGCGGCGGCGCGGAGCCGCGTGGCCCGGGCCGGTCCCGCCGGCGCCCATGCCGCGGCGGACCCCGCGGCGACGGGACGTTCCCCCGGCGCTCCCGGCCGCACCCGCGGCCATCTCCGGCGCGCGAGAGCAAGAGGTTATTTCCGGAACTCGGCGAAGTCCGAATTGGCGGACAAAGCCGGACGCATCCGGACACAACTCCGGCGCCTGCGCCGTGGGCACCGGCCGGGAGGGATGGATCCGCGTGAATCGGCAGCCGCCCGAACTCGGCGAGGTGCGTCGCAATCGCATTCTGGAGATGGCGGGACAGGAAGGCAGCGTCCGCGTCTCGGACCTCAGCGCCCGCTTCGGGGTGACCCCGGAGACCATCCGGCGCGAGATCAACCGTCTTGTGCGCCAGGGACGCCTCACCCGCGTGCACGGCGGCGCCATCCTACCGCCGACCTCAGTACAGTACGAGGTTCCCTTCCACTCGCGCGTGGAGCGCCAGCATGCCGAGAAGGGGGCCATCGCCTCCCTCGCGGCGCGGTTGGTCGAGGAGGGTGATGTCGTCGCCCTGGACGCCTCGACAACCGCGCTGGCCCTCGCCCTGGAACTGCGGGGACGCCGGCCGCGCTCCCTGGTCGTCCTGACCAACGGCGCGCAACTGCCGCTTCGCCTCGCCGATGCCGAAGGCATCACCGTGGTGTGCACGGGCGGCACACTCCGCTCGCGTTCGCTGTCCTACGTCGGCCCGCAAACCCTGCGTGCCATCGATGGTTACCGGGTGCGCAAGGTCTTCATGTCCTGCAAGGGCTTCATGGTCGGCGACGGCCCCACCGAGGGCAATGAGGCTGACGCGGAAGTGAAACAGGCGTATGCGCGCGCGGCGGAAACCGTTGTTCTCCTGGTGGACCACAGCAAGTGGGGGCGCAACTCGCTGGTCCCCATCTGCCCCGTGGACGCCCTGACCCACGTCGTGACGGATCAGACCATCGCCGAGGAGGAGCGCCTTCAGTTGGAAAGCCGAGGGGTGACCCTGCATGTCCCTGACACCGGAGGCATGCTGGAGATAGCCGCGACAGCCCGACGCGGGAGG